>LVBF01000074.1 GCA_001604325.1 Spirochaetales bacterium Spiro_04 | reverse complement strand
CCGATGCCGAGCTTCTCGACGATGAAGGAGGCATTGGCACTGGCGCTGGCGATGGCGAGCTTGATGCCCCGCCCCTGCAGCTCTTCGAGCAAGGCGGGGATCCCTTCGAGGATATCGGCAGAGGTCAGCTCCTCAAGCGATGAGCGATACCAGCGGTTCTTCTCCTCGGTGAGCGCGAAGAGCTCCTCATCGGTGAGGCTCACCCCATTGTGGGCGAGGATGACCTTGAGCGAATCCAGGCGGGAGATGCCGCGCATCTGTTGGTTGATCTGCTCGTCGAAGTGCCAGCCCTGTTCGTCGGCGAGGCGCTTCCATGCCCGGTAGTGGTAGGCGTCGGTGCTCGTGATCACCCCATCGAGGTCGAAGATCACCGCCTTGATGCGCGCCCGGGTCTCGATCGTGCACCCCTGGCCATTCACCACCAACGGGGTGGAGCGGTGGCAGATCGTGAGGGTAGGCCCATCGGTGCGGTAGGTGGTCATCAGCTCGGTGATGTCGATGGTGAGGCGGACCTTGCCGAAGCGCAGGGTGAAGGAGAGGCGCTTCCACCCCTTTGGCAGGAGTGGACGGAAACAGGGGATGCCATCGATGAGGCGATAGCCGGCCACTCCCGACACCACGGTCATCCAGGACCCCGCCATCGCGGCGGTGTGCAGCCCGTCCTTGGTGTTGCCATGGAGGTCGGCGATGTCCATCAAGGCGGTGTCAGAGAGGTAGCGCAGGCCGAGTTCACCCAGGTGGACATCGAAGGCCGCCACCGCTTGCGCCGCCGCCGAGAGGGAGGAGTCACCGGTGGTGTACCGTTCGTAGTAGACAAAGTTGCGTCGCCTGAGGTACCAGGGGAAGCGTTGGGACTGCAGGACCATGGCGAGGGTGATGTCGGCCTGCTTGATGAGACGGTGGCGGTAGATGACCAGTGGATGGTAGTGGAGCAGCATCGGGTGGAGGATCTTCCCGCTCTTCTTTTCATCCCACTCCTGGAGGGTGAGGAAGCGGTCATCCTGGGCGTTGATGTGCTCAGCCTCATCAAAGGGGATGTACATCGAGGAGGCGGCACGCTGGAATGCGTCGATCTCCTCCTCTTTGAGGTCGAGCCGTCCTGCGAGGGCGGCATACTGAGCGGGCCGCTCCTGTGACAACTGGAAGAGGAGGCGGGCGGTGTGCTCCAGATGGTAGGCGGCCATCACATTGGTGTAGAGGTTGTTGTCCACCAGGGCCGAATACTCATCCGGCCCGGTGACCTCATGGATACAGAATTTGCCTCCCTTCCGCTCATTGTAGAAGCCGAGGTCGACCCAGAGGCGGGCGGTCTCCACCAACAGGTCGTACCCTCCCTCATCGAGGATCGAGCGGTCGCCGGTGACAACGAGGTACTGCAACAGCGCATAGGCGATGTCCGCGTTGATGTGATACTGGGCGGTGGAGGCGGGAAAGTACGCCGACGCCTCCATTCCCCCGATGGTCCGCCAGGGGAAGAGCGCCCCCCGCTGGCTCAGTTCCCGGGCTCGGGAGCGGGCATGGTCGAGGATCGAGATGCGGAAGGCGATCAACGCGCGGGCGGTGGTCGGGTCGGTATGGGTGAAGAACGGCATGGCGTAGATCTCGGTATCCCAGAAGTACTGCCCCTCATACCCCAGCCCGGTCAGCCCCTTGGCGGCCAGCGAGCTCTTCCCATCGCGCCCGACGCTCTGGTGGAGCTGGAAGAGGTTGAAGCGGATGGCCTTCTGGATCTCATCATCCCCCTCGATGACGACGTCGCTCGCCTCCCAGAAACGTCTCCAGTGCGCCTCCTGGAGGCGTGAGAGCTCCTCCCAACTGGAGTGTTCGATGGTCTCTTCATCACATTGCTGGTAGAAGAAGAGCTTCTCCACCACCAGATGATTTCCGCTGAAGCTGATGGTCAGCACCGGCAGCCGCGTCTCCTCATCGATGCTTTGCCGATAGTCCACCGCCTGATCTGAGGAGTGGATCGCCCCCATGTGGAGGGAGAGGCCGCTCTCCTTGGTGCGGACATGAGCGGTGAAGCCCATGTGAGGAGCTTCTGTACAGGCACAGGAGAGCGTCTCCAGACTCGTGCGGCTATCGAGGGAGGCGAGGCGTGGATCGAGTCCCTCGCTTCGTTGCCGAGTGGCCAGCGCGATGGAGGAGTGGACAGCGATCTCTCTCTCCCCTTCGGCCTCTATGGTCACACGGAGCATCCCGTAGGAGGGGTGCTCCATGGAGAGCAAGGTCTCCCACGTGATGGCGATACCCTTCTGGCGAAGGCGTTCGGTGAGCACCCCCCGCTCCATGTCGAGGGTGCGTCGCCACGCTCCTTGTGCCAAGTCGACCGTCTCCCCGTCCACGGAGACGGTGAGGTATCGGCAGTCGGGCAGGTCGAGCATCGTCTGTCCGGTGCGGGCAAAGCCGTGGGCATCCTCCCCGTAGGGGATGGGGAAGCTCTCATAGAAGCCGTTGATGAAGACACCCGGATGGAAGGCGGGGGTACGGGAGGGAGGAAAGCCCCGCAGCCCCAGTCTCCCATTGCCCAAGGCGAAGAGACTCTCATAGTGGGCGAGCGTTTCGCCCTCCAGGCGCTCCTGTTCAAGGAGGAAGGGATGTGTTGCCATGGATCAACCTTTGACCGAGCCAGCCATCAGGCCTTGGACGAAGTAGCGCTGCAGGGCGAAGAAGACGATGAGGGGGACGATCATCACGATGAAGGCGCCGGCGGTGAGGAGGTGCCAATCCTGGCCGCGCGAGCCGACCATCGTGGCGAGGCGCTGGGTCAGCACGGCCACATCGCTGGTCCCGCCGAGGAAGACGAGGGCGACGAGCAAATCGTTCCAGACCCAGAGGAACTGGAAGATGGCGAGCGATGCGATGGCGGGCACCGAGAGCGGCAGGACCAGACGGGCGAAGATCACCATCGGCTTGGCCCCATCGAGGAAGGCCGACTCGAAGATATCACGCGGGATGGTCGAGATGTAGTTGTAGAGCAGATAGATGCCGAGCGGCAAGCCGAAGCCGGTATGGGCGAGCCAGATGCCGAGGTACGAGCCGGTGAGCCCGATCTTCTGGTAGTCGCGCAAAATCGGGATGAGGGCGATCTGCAGCGGCACGACGAGCATCGCCACGACGGTGGTGAAGAAGAACTTGCGCCCCGGAAAGACGAGCCACGCGAAGCCGAAGGCGGCGGCGCTGGCGATCAGGAGCGGGATGATGACCGAGGGGATGGTCACCGTGAGGCTGTTGATGAAGGCGCGGCTGAGGTTGTCGCCGCTTGCCCTCACCGTCCCTCCTGTACTGTCGACGAAGGTGTAGGTGCTGCCGCCGAGGACCTGCTTGTAGTTGGCCAGCGTGAGTCGGCTCTTGGTGGAGAAGACCGTCCACCAGCCGCTCTCCAACACCTCACTCTTCGGCCTCAGTGAGGAGATGAAGAGCCCGATGATCGGGATGGCCCAGAGGACGACAAGGATGATGAGGATGGCGTGTACCAGGTAGCTCCACTGCTTCTGCGTGCGAATACTCATCCTAGAAGCCCTCCTGCTTGTTGAATTGACGAAGGTTGTACCACATCACCGGCATGACGGCGATCACCAAGACGATGGCGAGGGCCGACCCCTTGCCGAAGTCGTAGTAGTTGAACATCTGTTTGTACTGCATCGATGCGATGACCTCGGTGCCGTACTGGCCACCGGTCATCGTATAGACGATGTCGAAGATTTTCAGGGAAACGATGATGATCGTCGTGCTGACGGTCACCAACGTGCTGTAGATGTAGGGGATGATGATCGAGCGGATGACCCGCATCTCACTGGCCCCATCGATGCGGCCGGCCTCGATGATCGAGGAGGGCACCCCCTTGACGGCCGCCGAGATGATCACCATCGCATAGCCGGTCTGCAGCCAGACCAGGATGGCGATCAAGAAGATGTTGTTCCACCCTCGTATGGTGATCCACGCCTGGCTCTCGGATCCAAAGTGGGTGACGATGGCGTTGAGGAGGCCGATCTGGTTCTCCCCGACCGGTTTGTAGGCGTAGATGAAGCGCCAGATGACGCCGGCACCGACAAAGGAGATGGCCATCGGGGTGAAGATGATCGACTTGAAGAATTTCTCATAGCGCGAGCGGTCGGCGAGCAGGGCGATGATCAGGCCCATCCCGACCGAGCCGCCGGTCCCCAGGATGATCCACATGAGGTTGTTGACGAACGACTCACGCATCTTGGGGTCGGTGAAGGCGTAGACGTAGTTGGCGAGGCCTACGAAGGTTTTGGACTGCGCGTCGAAGAAGCTCAAATAGAGCGACCGCAGCGTCGGCACCACCAGATACCAGGCGAGGATGATCAGCGCCGGGCCGACGAAGACAAAGG
>LVBF01000073.1 GCA_001604325.1 Spirochaetales bacterium Spiro_04 | reverse complement strand
TCAACATGGTATACAACACAGGCACAAAACCAATCGAAGGATGAGTATCGAGATGTATGCACTGGTAGAAATTCTCGGAAAACAGTACAAGGCCGTCGAGGGCGAGACCGTTCAGGTCGACTACATTGCCGGAAGTGAAAACGGCACCGCCCTTGAGTACGCGACCGTATTGGCTGTGGTGAACGAAGAGAATGCAAAGTTTGGGACTCCGTACGTTGCCGATGCCATGGTCAAGGCGACCAAGGTCGGCGATATCCGGGGTGAGAAGATTCGGGTATTCAAGAAGAAGCGGCGCAAGGGCTATCGCAAGACCCAGGGACACCGCCAGCGGTACACGATCATCGCCATAGACCAGATCATTGGCTGAGGAGGGAAAAGATGGCACAAAAGAAAGGCGGCGGTAGTTCCCGCAACGGTCGTGATTCCAATTCCCAGCGTCTGGGAGTGAAGCGCTTCGGAGGCCAGGCCGTCAAGGCTGGCGAGATCTTGGTCCGTCAGCATGGGACGAAGTTCCATCCTGGACTGAACGTCGGTTGTGGGAAGGACTACACTCTGTTTGCCAAAGCTGAGGGAACGGTGCTCTTCCATAGCCGAAGAAACCGGAAGTACATCAGCATTGTGACTGAGTAGGTTCAAGCGCCCAGCAATGTTTGGATTTGCAGACGAAACGTATTTAGACGTTGCCTCCGGAAACGGGGGCAACGGTTGTGTTTCCTTCCGTCGTGAGAAGTTTGTCCCCCGTGGGGGTCCGGACGGTGGCGATGGGGGGCGTGGCGGCGATGTCATCTTCGTCGTCAAACACAACCTGCGCACCCTTGGCCACCTGAAGATGGTCCGTACCTATCGGGCGGAGAACGGCAGGAATGGGGAAGGGGCGCGCCGGTCGGGGCGTGATGGAGACGACATCGAGATCCCGGTTCCTCCCGGTACCGTGATCAAGGACGCCCAGAGCGGCGCCCTCATCAAGGACCTTGCCGGTCTGGAACGCTGGGTCTTCCTCAAGGGCGGCAAGGGAGGGAAGGGCAATTGGCACTTCCGCACCTCCACCAACCAAGCCCCCAGGCATGCCCAGGACGGACAGAGCGGGGAGGAGCTGCGCATCGGCGTCGAGCTTTTGGTCATCGCCGACATCGGGTTCGTCGGCTTTCCCAACGCCGGCAAGTCCAGCCTCCTCAACATGCTGACCAACGCACGGGCCAAGGTGGCCGGCTACCCCTTCACCACGCGCATCCCCCAGTTGGGGATGATGCGGTACGGCGACAACGATGTCGTGCTCGCCGATATCCCCGGCATCATCGAGGGGGCGAGCGAAGGCCTCGGCATGGGATTCAAGTTTCTGCGCCACATCGCCCGTACCAGCGGCCTTGCCTACTTGATCGACCTCTCTGATGACCGCTACCTCGAAGCCTATGATATACTGAGTGCGGAGCTCGGTGCCTTCGAGAGCGAGCTCTTGGAGAAAGAGCAGGTGATCTTGGGGACCAAACTCGACGAGCCGGGGACCGAAGAGCGGCTTTGTAAGCTCAAGGCCAAGTATCCGGATAAGCGGGTCATCGGCATCTGTGTCTACCTCGACCAGGGGATCGATGAGGTGAGGCAGGCGTTCATGGAGATGGTACAGCGTCATGAGGCGGCAGCGTTGCAATAAGGAGCGAGGGTGAAGCGTTCGATTCCTACCGCCATGGTCGGCGGGAGTTTTGATCCGGTCCATCTCGGTCACCTCCACCTGATTCACTCGGTGGTGACCTCCACCCACTATCGGCGCATCATCCTCGTGCCGGTGGGACACAACCACTTCAAGCCCGATGCCCGTCCCGTCTCGGTCCACCATCGCCTTGCGATGATCGACCTGAGCATCGCCTCCTACCGCAGCCTCTACCCCGACGATCCCGAGATCGACCTCGTCGTGGACGACTGCGAGTTGCAGCGGACGGGGCCCTCCTACACCTACGATACCGTCAAGGACCTCTACCTCAAGTATCCCATAAAGGGGAGGCTCGCCGTGGTCATGGGCGACGACTTGTTGCCCAAGCTGACCGAGTGGAACAGTTATGAGGCGCTCAAGGAGCTGGTGACCTTCGTCGTCATCAGGCGCGAGGGCAACAGCCAGAGCTTCAGCGACATCGCCGCGGATCTGGTCTATCTGGACAACCCGCGGCTCTCCGACAGCTCCACGATCATCCGCAACGGGTGCCGATCGTTGCAGGATGGGGAGCATCTCCCTCCTGAGATCGCCCGCCTGATGCCCCCCGAGGTGGCCTCATACATTGAAGATGAGCAACTCTATCGATCTTGAGTACACCCTGAGCCCGAAGCGCCTCCGCCACAGTCGGGCGGTGGCAGATTTTGCCGTCTCTCTCAGCGACCGCTACGGTCTCGCCATTGATGATGACGAGCTCTACCAGGCGGGTCTGCATCACGACCTGGCGCGGGAGTGGGGGGACGAAGCCCTGCTGCGTTTCACCATCGATGAGCAGGTGGCGGTCACTGACGAGGAGCTCGCCCATCCGGTCCTCCTCCACGCCCCGGTGGCCGCCGTGGTGCTCGAGCGCGCCGGCATGAGCCGCGCTCAGGTGTTGGCGGTGCGCCACCACACCTTGGGCAGCAGTGAGATGGGAGTGATGGGGCGGGCCCTCTTCTGCGCCGACTACCTGGAGCCCAACCGGACCTATATCAGCGATGAGGAGAGGGCGCGTCTGCTTGAGGAGGAGACCATCGCATCGCTCTGCCTCAAGGTCGTCGAACGGGAATGGCGGCATCTGATACAAACGGGTCGGAGCATCGCCCATGCCAGCGAGGCCTTCCGCCGCTCTTTGAAAGAGGAAGTGGAAGCGTGAGGAATCTGGGGCTGGCCCTCTTGGCCGTACTGCTCACCCTCGCCTCCTGTACCCCCACCTCCGAGATCCGTGCCTCGGCCTCAACGGAGCTGGCCATCATCACCATCACCGAGGATCGGCGCATGGCGGTGCTGCTCCTCGATGCGCTGCCCACCTCGATGGAGAGAGGCAGCTTCGAGGACGATGACCTCTCTCTCCTCGTTGCGACCTTGAGCGACCTGGCCATCGTGACGGGACGGATGTCAATGGGCCAAGAGGATGGGCGCGTGATGCTCGATGTGTTGAGGGAGGGCGCCTCCAGCTTGAGGAAAACCCGCTTGGCCGATACACTTGCCTCAGTCAGCGGAAATGTTGACAGCCTTGGCGAGCTCGCCGGGATGCAATCGGCCGAGCTCTTTGATCTGAGGGACCGTGTTGAAACACAGCAGATAACAGAAGATTGGCTGCAATGCTATACCGAAGAGATCAGACGGTATTTGAGAAGGAGATGAGAGAGCATGGAAGATATGGTTCTCACACACGCAGAGGCAATCGCCCGATTCCTCGAAGATCATAGATGCACCGAT
>LVBF01000072.1 GCA_001604325.1 Spirochaetales bacterium Spiro_04 | reverse complement strand
AGTGGATCACCGAAAAGTTCATGGAGATTGAGGTGGCCAACAAAGTAGGAGCCCAAAAAGGCAGACACAGTACAGAACGAACCACACATCTCAGTGGCACTCGGGTTCGAAGATTCGATACTCGGATGGGTACGATGTATCTGACCATCCCGAAATTACGTAAAGGTGGGTATATACCCTTCTTTGTGACAGCGAAGAAGCGTAGCGAACAGGCTCTGATGCAGATTATCCAAGAGGCCTGGGTTTCTGGCATCTCTACCAGAAAGATCGAACGTCTTGCCAGGAGCATGGGTATCGAGCAGATTTCAGCATCACAAGTATCTGAAGTGAGCAAGGAACTGGATGTGATGGTTGAGGAGTTCAGGAACCGTCCTCTCCATGCTGAGTACCCCATACTCTGGATTGACGCCCTATACGAAAAGATCAGGGAGGGCTGCCATGTGGAGAATATGGCCGTCCTGGTGGTCAAAGGCATTTCCCTGGACGGTACGGCCCACATCCTGGCTGTGGAGCCCATGCAGAACGAATCCGAACAAACCTACCGCATACTCTTCAGAAAGCTCAAGGACCGGGGATTGGAGCGGGCCTGGCTGTGTGTTTCCGATGCCCACAAGGGATTGCAGGCGGCTGTCAGGAAAGAGTTCATCGGAACATCATGGCAGCGGTGCAAGGTCCATTTCATGCGCAATATCCTTGCTTATGTTGGACATCGCCATAAGGACGCCTTTGCAAAGCAATTGAAACATATCTGGCTGCAGCCTGATGAGAAGCAAGCCAGGGCATATGCACAATCATTCATGGAATCCTATGAAAAGCAGTTTCCCGATGCTATCAGGTGCCTGGAAGAGGGGCTGGAGGATTCCCTGCAATTCTATCGCTTTGAAAAGATTGACCACAGGAAGATAGCTTCCACCAATACCCTGGAACGATTGAACCGTGAGATACGCAGACGTTCCAGGGTTGTAGGGATCTTTCCGAACAAGGCTTCGTATATTCGGTTGATTACTTCTTATCTCATTGAATATGAGGAGGAGTGGCAATCGGGTAGAGCATATATCAGTATTCAGTCGTTGACTGAACAGAAGCTACAATTGGAAAAGGTTGCATGATAGATATGGATTCTCATGGCCTAATCAATCTGAAATTGCGAACATGTCTGGACATAGGCGGTAGTTCTCGTTATTGCAGTTACCCTTATTTTTGTTCTGATTCTAATCAATCATGCAACCGACCCAGTTGACCCGAGAGTACAGGTTCGTGGTTATGTTCGACGAGATGGAACTAGAGTGCGTTCATATTCAAGACGATACCCTAACAGACAAGATGAACCCAGCCCATATTTGCCTATACTTGTTCTGATTGGAACGACCGTGGTTTTCGGTGCCGGTTTTTCCTTAGTCTTCATTCAAAAGAGAGACGAAAAAAAGGAAAAAGCCAAGAAACTAAGAAATTACGTATTGCCTAAAGAAAGCTCCGATGGTATTAGAGATAATAATCTGAAGAATCAGCTAAGACCTCTGTCAAGACAGGATAGCTAGAAAATAAGGAATTTCATGCTACCT
>LVBF01000071.1 GCA_001604325.1 Spirochaetales bacterium Spiro_04 | reverse complement strand
CCTTGCTGATCAAGGGTCAGCCCTTCGTTGTCGTGGACCGAGAGTTCGTAAACCCCGGCAAAGGATCGGCCTTCGTCCGACTGAAGCTGAAGAGCCCCTCCACCGGCCAAGTACTGCAAGAAACGATGAAGAGCCAGGACAACGCCGAGGACATCACCGTCGCCGACCGAGACTGCCAGTATCTCTACAACGATGGAGAGAGCTTCCATCTCATGCTCACCGACAACTTCGAGCAGATCGAGGTCCCGATGACGACCTTCCCCGACTACGAGTTCTTGATGAAGGATGGGGAGACGTACCGGTGCACCTTCTGGGAGTCCCAGCTGTTGGAAATCCAGGTTCCCCCGAAAGTCGTCTACCTGGTCGCCGAGGCGGAGGAAGCCATCAAGGGCGATACCGTCCAAGGGGCGACCAAGTACGTGACCACCGAGACCGGGCTGAAGGTCCGTGTTCCGATCTTCATCAAGCAGGGCGAGAAGATCCGCGTGAACACCGAGACACGGGAGTACATCGAACGGGTCAACAGCTGAATAGATCCATCTTTCGAGACACCCCTCCCCAATTGGCGGAGGGGTTGCTTTTTTTTTAGACACTTTGACCATACAATCCAGATAATGACAAAATAGTGCTAATTAATGATTATACATTCATTGAATAATCACCAAAACGTGTCAAAATATAGTTGTATGAAGAATACGTGAAGTCTCTTGGTGCCAGGTTTGTTCGGTTTGACACCGTGTCTGACCGATTTGGGCATCCGGCAGACTCTATCATCAAGGAGGATCCACATGAAGAGAAATCGTATGTTCATGCTGGCGCTCGTCGCCCTGGTCCTGCTGCCCGGCTTGCTGTTTGCCATGCCGGCTGCAGAGGAGAAGGGAGGCAAGGAGATGCGCCTCGCATGGTGGGGAAACCCCACCCGTGATGAACGGACCCTGAAGGCCGCAGACATGTTCATGGCAAAGTACCCTGAGGTCAAGATCGAGAGTGAGACCACCGGCTGGGCCGGGTACTGGGACAAGCTCAACACCCAGGCGGCCGCCGGCAGCCTCCCCGATTTGATCCAGCATGACTATGCGTACATGTTGCAGTGGGTGACCCGCAACCAGCTGGCCGACCTGACGCCCTACATCAAGGATGGCACCATCGACCTCTCCAAGGTCAATGACTCCTTCCTCACCGGCGGCATGGTCGACGGCAAGCTCTACGGCATCAGCCTGGGAACGAACGCCGTCTGTCTTACCTACGATCCGGCAGTGCTGGCCAAGGCGGGGATCGCCAAGCCCGACACCGCGACCTGGACGTGGGATGACTTCGAGCGCATCGCCATTGAGGTCTACCGCAAGACCGGCGTACAGACCATTCCGTTCTTCACCACCGACCCGCGCGTGGGCTTCGAGCATCTGATCCGGCAGCAGGGGGACGTCCTCTTCGGCACCACCGGCCTCGGCTTCACCGATGTTTCGGCGCTGCGTGAGTTCTACGCAATCCAGTTGCGGCTCCAAGATGCCGGCGCATTGATCAAACCCGAAGTGGCGTTCGTCTCCGTCTCTCCTGAGGAGGGTGAGTTCGCCAAGGGCAGATCGTGGGTTGAGTTCATCTGGTCCAACCAGTTCGTCGCCACGCAGAATGCCGCCGGCCGACCGCTTGAGCTTGGCTTGATGCCGATCCTCAAGGGAGCCAAGGCGAAGGGAACCTATCTCAAGCCGTCAATGTTCTTCTCGATTCCCGCCAAGGCGGCCAATCCGAAGGATGCGGCGCGGTTCCTCAACTACTTCCTCAACGACATCGAGGTCAACGACATGTTGATGGGTGAGCGCGGCGTCCCGATTCCGGACGATGTGCGGAACCACATGGCGACGAAGGTCGACGCGATCAACAAGCAGATCTTCGACTTCATCAGCCTTGCCTCGACCAACAGCGGGCCGATCGATCCACCCGATCCCCCGGCTTCCGGTGAGTTCTTGAAGATGGTACGCGACGTGACCCAGGAGATCCTGCTCAAGCGGATCAGCCTCGACGCCGGTGTTGCCAAAATCATGAATGAAGGGAACAATATCCTCAAATAGAGGGTGACTCAACGAGGAGACCCGGATCCGGGTCTCCTTCTCTCTACCGTGACTACCTCGGGAGGTGCAATGAAACAGACTATACGGCCGAAACGATCGTTGGCCGATGACATCGCCGGATATGCCTTCATCAGCCCATGGCTCCTCGGCTTCATCGCCTTCTCCGTCATCCCGATTTTTTTCTCACTCTACTACTCGTTCACCAGCTACGACATCCTCGGCTCCCCGGTCTTCAACGGCCTGGACAACTTTCGACGGATGGCGCACGACAAGCTCTTCTGGCAGTCGTTGAAGGTCACCTTCTTCTACGCCTTCATCTCGGTGCCGCTTCGCCTCCTCTTCGCCTTCTTCGTCGCGATGCTCTTCAACCGAGGGACCCGGGCCATCCGGGTCTACCAGGCGGTCTATTACATTCCGTCGCTCGTCGGCGGCTCGATCGCCATCGCCGTGATGTGGAGGCGCATCTTCATAGCCGATGGCGTGCTCAACGCGGTCCTGGCCAAGATCGGCATCATCACCGACTACTCTTGGATCGGCAGCCCGGACACCGCCATCTGGACGCTGATCATCCTCGCCGTCTGGCAGTTCGGCTCCTCGATGCTGATCTTCCTCGCCGGATTGCGACAAATTCCCACCGAATACTATGAGGCCGCGTCCATCGATGGGGCCGGCGCAATGCGCAAGTTCGCCCATATCACCGTCCCGCAGATCACCCCGGTGCTCTTTTTCAACCTCATCATGCAGTTGATCAGCGGCTTCACCGTCTTCACCCAGGCGTTCGTCGTCTCCGGTGGAACGGGTGATCCCTTGAATTCCACCCTCGTCTACGCCCTCTACCTCTACCAGCGCGCCTTCAAGTACTACGACATGGGCTACAGCAGCGCCATGGCCTGGGTCCTGGTTCTCATCATAGGAGTGATGACGGCCATCGTCTTCAAGACCTCCACCAGCTGGGTCTTCTACGAATCGAAGGAGGGCAAGTAACATGGCCACACAGCGAACCCGTCATCTCATCAACCAGACCATCTTCCATATCGTCGTCATCGCCCTCGGCTATGTGATGCTCTACCCCATCCTCTGGATGGTCTTCAACTCCTTCAAGACAAACGCCGAGATCTTCAACTCCGGGGTCCTGCTCCCCTCCTCATGGAAACTTGACAACTTCGTCCGGGGCTGGCAGTTCAACCGTTCCGTTTCCTTCTCGGTCTTCTTCAAAAACTCGTTCTACTATACGATCATCTCGACGATCGGGGCGGTGATCGCCTCCTCCCTGGTCGGGTACGGCTTCGCCCGCATCCCCTTCCGTGGACGCTCCTTCTGGTATGCCTGTATGTTCTTGACCATCATGCTCCCCTATCAGGTGGTCATGGTGCCGCAGTTCATCATCTTCCATAAGCTGGGGTGGGTGAACACCTTCAAGCCCCTCATCATCCCCCAGTTCGCCGGGGTGCCGTTCTTCATCTTCCTGATGGTGCAGTTCATCCGCCAAATCCCCTACGAGCTCGATGACTCGGCGAAGATCGATGGATGCAACCGCTTCAGCATCTACTCCCGGATCATCTTCCCCCTCATCGGGCCGGCAGTCATCACCAGCACGATCTTCAGCTTCTACTGGAGGTGGGACGACTTCCTCGGACCGCTGCTCTATTTGAACAAGATCCGCCTCTTCACCGTCTCGCTGGCCTTGCGGATGTTCAGCGACCCGATGACCTCCACCGACTGGGGTGCGATCTTCGCCATGGGCACGCTCTCCTTGCTGCCGGTGCTCATCATCTTCCTGATCTTCCAGAAGCACATCGTCCAAGGCTTGGTGACCACCGGCTTGAAGGGTTAGAAAAGTCGAAGGTACTCAGCGAAGGCCAAGAGGATGATGCCGATGCCGTGCGTATCGTCGATCCGCGGCAAGAGCTCCTCGGCGTAGTAGTGGCGGGAGCAGGAGAACTCGCTTCCTCTGCATACTCCCAACACCCGTCCCTCCTCATCGATGGCATGGCTGAGCAGCCCCTCGATGGCCCGTGCGATGGCATCGCGATACGGCTGCGGCTCCACAAACCAGCCGTGTTGCACCGCCCGGGAGCAGGCGGCGGCGAACATCGCCGTACAACTGCTCTCCTGGTACGATGTGCTCATATCCAACACCTGGTGGAACATCCCCTCCGCATCCTGGAGCGGCAGGAATCCCGCACTGAGGCGCCGGAAGCGCTCCAGCATCCGCTGTCGGTCCGGGTGCTCCTCGTCCATGACCAAGAGCAGTTCGCTCAAGCTGAAGAGCACCCATCCGTTGCCCCTCCCCCACGGGATGCCGGTGGCGATGGAGCGCTCAAAGTCATAGACGTGGCTCATCAGGCTCGTCTCCTCCATGAAGAGCAGGGAGAAGAAACCGTCGAATTGGCGAACTGCGTCAGCGAGGTGGCGCTGGTCGCCGGTATAGGCGGCATAGCGGCAGAGGAAGGGAACCGACATGTAGAGGTCGTCCGCCCAGAGCGTATTCTCATGGAACTCATGCATCAAGCCGGTTCGGTAGAAGGTGCCGTCCGCCAAGCGCGGCTGCACCTCGCTGATGTACTGCCCCACCACCGCCATCAAGTGTTCATACCCCACCAAATGGTGGTCTCGGGCCACCTCCAGCACCGTGGCGGCAAACGAACCGCAGTCATCGAGGCTGTCCAGGCTCGTCATGAGGTGGTGGACCGCCGTCGCGCCACCGAGCGTCTCCTTGTCCCACAGCGCATACTCGTACGTATCGATGCTCTTCTGTATATGAGCGAGCAAGAGGGCGTGGATGCGTTGGCTGAGGCTCCCATCGATCGATGTGAAGAGACGCTCCATCTCGACCAGGCCGTAGAGGGTGACCCCCAAGGGGTAGTTCCAGTGTCCGAAGCGCTCGTTGTCATTGGAGATCCTGAGGTACGTATCCCTCCCCTCCAGACGCCAGAAGGCGTCTCCATCCCCGCTCATGAACGGCTTGGTGAACTGGATGGCGATATCCTCGTCCGCCTCCTCGAAGGGCCCTGCCACGAGGATGCGATACGGGCTCTCCTTCCCCAGCAGCGGGTTGATGAGCGGCAACGGTTCCCCGCGCTCCTCATCCCAGAGCGTGAGGAACAGCGGCTCCTTGATCGAGGCGCGGGCAACCAGCTGATGAGTGCCCGCCCCAAGGTGCATGGAGGGGCGGCTCGCCTGCCCATCGATGGTGAGCGGCGCGTTGGTTTCCACGCGGCACTGACACGCGGAGGGGAGCGTCACCGAGGTGACGACGGTGGCCACCATCTCAGGGGAGGCGTCGGGATAGATCTCACTGAGGGAGAAGCCGTCAACAGCTGAAGGGGTCGCACGGTTGCGATAGGAGAGCAGAGAGAGGGTGGTCCGGTCGATCTGCGGAAGCTGCTCGCGCTCCGGTTCACTGTACCACACCCCCTCCATCAGCTGGTCCGGCGTCAGGAAGTAGTAGTCGAGCTTCCCAACCCAGGTGCCGAACTCACCGCCGAAGCCACCGCTGGTGTTCTCACACTCCAAGACGATGTCGTTGATACCCGCCTGCATGGGCAGGTCGAAGATCACCTTGCTGCGCCACCGTTCGCTGAAGATGTCGCTCTTCGCGCAGAGAGAGCCATTGACGAAGATTCGCACCGGGCCGTAGGGGATCAAGGCGAAGCGCAACGTCGACTCGCCCGAGGCATGCCAGGTCGCCCACAGGTAGCTGAAGCTCCCGAGCGCCGCCTCGGGGAGGAGGGTTTGCAGATCGGCATGATAGCGGTAGTCCGCTCGGCGATACAAGCCCCCCATGATGTATGGGCGATAGGTATACGCCTGCTCTCCATGGAGAGAGAGATACCGCTCAACGATGATCCTGGCACTTGTCAACACGTGCTCTTTTGTTGGGTGTACGTTCGCTTTCATGCCGATAGTGTGCTATACCCCCTCCCATTTTGCAAGCGACATCACGCACAGAAGGCCCCCTGGAGTGGGGGCCACAAGGATTGGAACAGGGTCAGCCGATCATGAGGGCCAGGTCGTCCTCCACATTGGTGATGCCGGCGATGCCGAAGTTCTCCACCAGCACGTTGACCACGTTCGGTGAGAGGAAGGCCGGCAACGTCGGGCCGAGGTGAATGTTCTTCACCCCGAGGGAGAGCAAGGCCAACAGCACGATGACCGCCTTCTGCTCATACCAGGCGATGTTGTAGGCGATGGGCAGCTCATTGATGTCTTCGAGGGCGAAGATCTCCTTGAGCTTGAGGGCGATGAGGGCCAACGAATAGCTGTCGTTGCACTGCCCGGCATCGAGGACCCGGGGGATGCCCCCGATCGTGCCGAGGTCGAGCTTGATGTACTTGTACTTGGCGCAGCCGGCGGTGAGGATCACCGTGTCCTTGGGCAACGAAGCGGCAAACTCGGTATAGTATTCGCGGCTCTTGGCCCTTCCATCACAGCCGCCCATGACGACGAATTTACGGATGGCTCCGCTCTTGATCGCCTCGACCACTTGGTCGGCGAGGGCGAAGACCTGGTTGTGGGCAAACCCACCGACCAACTCCCCGTCCTCGATCTGCAACGGGGGCGGGCACGTCTTGGCCAGGGCGATGACCTCGGAGAAATCCTTCTCCTCCCCGATCCCCCCTTCGATGTGCCTGCACCCGGGATAGCCGGTCGCCCCGGTGGTGAAGAGACGATCCTTATAGGACGCGGAGGGGGGGACGATGCAGTTGGTGGTCATCAAGATCGGGCCGTTGAAGGATTCGAACTCCTGCTTCTGCATCCACCAGGCGTTCCCGTAGTTGCCGTAGAAGTTATCGTACTTTTTGAAGGCCGGGTAGTAGTGGGCCGGCAGCATCTCCGAGTGGGTGTAGACATCCACCCCAGTCCCTTTCGTCTGCTCAAGCAGCATCTCAAGGTCGCGCAGGTCGTGGCCGCTGATGAGGATGCCCGGGTGTGTTCCCACCCCGAGCTTGACGCGGGTCATCTCGGGATTACCGTAGGCGGCGGTGTTGGCGCCATCGAGGAGCGCCATGCCCTCGACTCCCCACTTGCCGGTCTCGAGCGTCAGGGCGACGAGCTCATCGACACTCTTCTCTTCAAGCAGGTCACTGAGGGCGCGCTGGATGAAGGCATCGAGCTCCTCATTGTCCTTGATCAGGTTGTTGGCGTGCTTTGAGTAGGCCGCCACACCCTTGAGGCCGTAGGTGATGAGCTCCTTGAGGCTGCGGATGTCCTCATCCGGTTCGCTGAGCACCCCCACGGTGCGGGAGAACTCCTCCCAGGAAGCGACGGTGGTATCGGCATAGCGGGCGGCCTCGGCCAAGCCATCCGTATTGGAGAGCTCGTTCAGCAGTTCTTCCTTGGCCTTGATGGTGAGCAGGATCCGCTCGATGATCTGCTCATCATCGAAGTTCGCGTTGGTGATGGTCTGGAAGAGGTTGTACGTAACGATGTGGTTGACGGACAAGCCCACCGCCTTGCCCTCTCCCCTCAGTCGGGTGGCGACTTGGCTCAGCCCCTTGGTCACATAGATCAAAAGGTCCATCAAGTTGGAGGTTTCGCTCTGCTTGCCACAGACGCCCGCCTTGGTACATCCGTAATTTTGCGCTGTCTCCTGACACTGGAAACAGAACATCTTGTTGTCCATGTAGTACGCTCCTCAAAGTATATTCGTGTGAAACCGGGCACTGCCCGGCCGAGATGGCTTTCTTGAAGATACCAGTTGCCGGCAGCTGTGTATGTTGGATTTCCAACAAACAGGAGTGTTCTGCTTGTCGCGTGTCCAAAAAGCTCCTATACTCACCGCAAACCAACAAGGAAGGATGAGAGTGGGACGTATTGAGCTCGTGGTCATAGCCTGTGGTCTGTCGATGGACGCCGTCGCCGTCTCGCTCTGCAAAGGGCTGAGGATGAAGAAGGCCAACATCGCCCAAGCGTTTGTCATCGCCTTTTCATTCGGCCTCTTCCAAGCCCTCATGCCGATCATCGGATGGGCCTTGGGTGTTCAGCTCTCCCATCTCTTCTGTACGATGAGCAACTGGGTCGCCTTCTTCATCCTGGCGGCCGTCGGGGCAAAGATGGTCTGGGATACCCTCCACGAAGAGGACGGCTGCCCCGTGGAGACCTTCGAGCGCATCCACTTCAAGGAGCTCTTCTTGCTCAGCATCGCCACCAGCATCGATGCACTGGCGGTCGGAGTCACCTTCAGTCTCTTGAACGTCGAGATTTTCTCAGCCAGCACCCTCATCGGTTTGGTGACCTTCACCCTCAGCCTCCTGGCGGTCGCCATCGGCAACCGCTGGGGCATCAGGCTACAGAAGAAGGCCGGCCTCGCCGGCGGAGGGATCCTCATGCTCATCGCCGTGAGGATCCTCGTCTCGGGGTTTTAAGCTTCTTCCGTGCTCACCGGCTCATCGACGGGCTCCCCCTTCCCCGCCTTCACGCGGCCCATGAAGAAGAAGGCGATCAACATGGCCACCGAGCCATAGAGGAAGATCGCCCGGAAGCCGAAGAAGTCGATGAACGCCCCCGTGATCGGCGGGCTGATGATCGAAGCGAGTTGGCTTGAGAAGTAGTAGAGACCGGTGTAGATGCCGACCGTCTGATAGGTGGACATCTGCCAGAGCATCGGGAAGCTGTTGGTCACCACCGACACCCAGAAGATACCAAAGCAGAAGAGCAGGGCCCAGAAGGTGTACTGGCGGAAGGCCTTTCCCATCGATGCGGTCAGCGGATCGTGGAAGAAGATGAAGGCGAGCAACACCACCAGGACGGTGAGTGAGATACGGATCGTCTTCTTCCGTCCGATGCGGTGGGCCACGATGCCGCTGGGGATGGCGAAGATCGCATAGGCGATGCCCACCATGCCGGCGGCGAGGCTCGCCGTGCCGCTGCTCGTCTTGAGGATATCCGTGGAATAGAGGCCGACGAACGGGAGAATCCCCTGGTAGCCGATGAACCAGAAGAGCAAGGCAAGGAGGATGAAGAGGGCGCTCTTGTCCTCTTCGGCGAAGATGACCTTCAGTGAGTGGAGGATCGGCTCCTTCTTCTCACTCTCCTCGTGACCGATCGCCTTCTCCTCCTTGATGAAGGTGAAGAGCAGGATGACGGCGATGATGACCAGGACGCCGGAGATTGGGAATGCGAGGATCTCCTTGGTCGGTCCGCGGCCGGGGATGTTGACCGGGATGTCCATCAGGCGGGCGAGGCCGACGGTGCCGACGATGGTGGCGATGCCTCCCATCGTGTTGATCACCCCGTTGGCTTCACTGCGAAGGTCACCGGGGATCATATCGGGCATCAGGGCGACGACCGGACCACGAACCGCCTGCTTGAAGAGGTTGAGGACGAAGACGAGGATGATCAGCATCCAAAGGCTGACCAGCGCGGCGAAGGGAATCAAGCCGAAGGCAACCGCGGACACCGGGAGGCAGACGATGATGAACGGCATCCGTCGCCCGATGCGGGTGTGGGTACGGTCGCTGATCGCACTGAAGATCGGGATCAGAAGGATGGCCAGGAGGTTGTCCAGCGTCATGATGGAACCGATGAGCGCCTTCGACTCTATGAAGCGGGAGAGGAAGATCGGCAGGTACGTATCGTAGAGCGGATCCATCAAACCCATGGTGAAGAATCCAAGACCGATGAGGAAGGTGGTGAGATAATACCCCTTCAAACCTCGTTTCTGTTTTGTGGCCATTCTATGACTCCTTGCGGTATTCAGTTGAGAGCAGTGTATCACGAAAGGGGGGAAACGGGGGATGATTTTATCAAGGACTGGACCAAACGCACGCGATACGGTACACCAAAGCTATGATCGACACCAAAGAGAAGCTCGCATCCCGCCTCAGCCTCACCCAGGAAGAGGAGGCGTTCGACGATCGTGACAGCACTGCCTTCCCGATTAAAATCCCCTCTCACTTCATGGCCCTCATCAACGCCGACGACCCGACCGATGCGCTCAGGCGCCAAGTCGTGCCGACCGTCTACGAGATGGAGCGTGAAGCATGGGAAAGCCTCGACCCCCTCTCCGAGGTCGCACACACCAAGAGCTCCCGGCTCATCCATCGCTATGCGAGCCGCGCCGCCTTCCTCACCACCGACGTCTGTGCGATACACTGCCGCCACTGCTTCCGTCGACGGTTCACCTCCACCGCCCAGGGTGCCGCCTCAAGAGAGGAGATCGATGATGCGGCGCGATATCTGGCCGATCATAGAGAGATCACGGAGTTACTCCTGACCGGAGGCGATGTGCTGACCCTCTCCGATGAGGCGCTTGAGGAGATGATCGGGGCGTTCAGGGCACGACGAGCCGATCTCGTCATCCGCATCTGCACGCGGATGCCGGCGGCCCACCCCGCACGCATCACCAACGCCTTGGTGGAGATGATCAAGGGCTTCGACAGCGCCCCCTTCTACCTGATGGTCCAATTCAACCATCCCCGCGAACTGAGCGCTGAAGCCATCAAGGCGGTGGCCCGCTTCGTCGACCACGGAATCCCCGCCATGAACCAGACCGTCCTGTTGAGGGGGGTCAATGATGATGCCGATGTGTTGCAAGAGCTGTGCAACGCCCTCGTCTTCAACCGCATCAAGCCGTACTACCTCTTCCAAGGCGACCTGGTTGAGGGCACCGCCCACCTGAGGGTGCCCATCGGGCGAGGACTTGAACTGGAAGCAGAGCTGCGCAGGCGCCTCAGTGGACTTGCAATGCCCACCTACGCCGTCGACTTGCCCGAAGGAGGAGGAAAGGTCCCCCTGACGACGCACTATCTCAGAGGAGAGGTGCAACCGGGAGTCTGGGAGTTCGAGAATCCTGATGGAGAGCGAAGACGCTACTGGGACCCGCCTACTGACCGATCTTCTTCAACACCTCGTTGATCGCCTCGGTACGGAGCCGTTGTCGCTCTACCTCGTAGGCCACCTCATCGATTTCGTACGCCGGCACCGTCTCTTCAGCGACGGCAGGCTCAGTCTCAGCGACGGCAGGCTCGGTCTCNNTAGCTTTGGTCGTTACCTTGATCTTAGCAGCTGTCGGGGGAGCCGGAACAGAGGGAACAGCAGGGGCTTCTGAGACAGCGGGAACAGATGGAGCCTCTGAGACAACCGAAGGAGTAAGAGTTACCGGGGCCTCTGGTTTGGCAGGGGTTTTTTTCACCTCTCCGGCGATTGCGACCTCACTTACCGTGGGTTCACCCTTGAGCAACGCCTCGATATCGTCGAGGATTGCCGGGACGAGATCTTGGACCAGTGCGTTCCGGTAGCCAAGATAGAGATCCACCACCTCATCCTCCAGAACCACATCGCCGAGTTCGCTACGGACCGCCTCGATGTACACATCGCGGTTGGCTTCGATGCGGGCAACCACGGCCTCGACCACCACCGGTATTTGGGCATCCACCACTTGGGCGATCATGCGGTGTGCCGCTTCCTCGTCGGCAGCGACGACTGCAGTTGTTTTGGGAAGGGCGGCGATTTGCGCGTTGATATCGCGGCGCAACGAGGCGATGGCCTGATCATTGGCCTCTGATACCGCAACGAGGGCCTGATCGTTGGCTGCTTGTATCGCTGAAAGATCAAGCTGAGAGGCGATGGTGTTGATGAACGCGCTATCGCTGCTCAGGTCCGCCGACACCCCACGCATGATGGCTGGCTGGATCTGGTTCTGGATGGCCTGTACATCAACCTGTTGGTTGACGGCACGGGCGAAGGCGGGATCGGCGAGCAATTCAGCCTTGATCGACGCCTTGATGGAGGGTTCGAGGTCGCGCTTCAGATCCTTTGCCAATTGCGCAGTGTCGATGAGGTCCTCGGCCTTTGGTTTCCTCAAGGGTTCGTTGATCTCCATCAACGGCTGGCTCTGCCGAATTTGTGCCTGCTGGAGAATCTCAGCCGACACGCCCGGGCGAAGATACCACAGCCCTGCGAAGATAAAAAGTGTCACAACAATGGTGATGACCAGCAAATTGATCCGTACCGATTTCTTCATTTCAAACCCTCTTGTAACAAGATTTCAACGCAATGCTGAAATATCTGTCCCTATCGTATCACAATAGTTCGTCACTTGTCGATGAATTATCGTACGACTCCCCCCATTGTGGAAGACCTGAACCTCACTCTTTCCTTTACACAGGGAGACCTTGATATCCTTTTGGGCATTATTTCGTGCCTTAAAGGCTGACCAGGAAAGCCCTTGACGCAATTTACAGCGCCGATAACGCAGAAATAGCGGCGCTTTGATGAAGAGAATCCGGTCACAGAGATCGGCCAATCCCATCCGGTACAGCAGGGCTGCATTGAGCACCACCACCGGTGAGATGCTCTCTGCAATGATGCTCCTACAGCGCTCAACCATCGCTGGATGCAGAATCGCCTCCAGTGCTTTCAGGGCAACCGAATCAGAGAAGACACGAGAAGCCAGCGCCGATCGGTTGATTTTCCCCTCGGTGGCGACCTCGGCGCCAAAACGGGCGATGATCTGCTCCCTCTGCTCGTCCAACACCGCATGACCCAAGAGATCCACATCAACCACCAATGCGCCCCACTCCTCAAAGAGGGCGGCGTACTGGTTCTTGCCGGCACAAATCTTGCCGGTCAGCCCAATGACCATCATCAGGAGAGCTCCCCCCAGTCCCGCCCAATGGCGATGGAGACCCTCAGGGGAATGGAGAGTTGCACCGCACCCTCCATCGCCTCCCTGACCAAGGTTTCCATCCGACCAAGCTCATCCTCGGGGACCTCGAAGATCAGTTCGTCATGGATCTGCAACAAGAGCCGGGCGTGCATCCCCTCTTCTTCGATCATCCGATCGGCACGGAGCATCGCCATCTTCATGATATCGGCCGCCGTCCCCTGGATGACGGTGTTCACCGCGATGCGTTGGGCCTTGGCCCGTTCGACCGGGCTGCGGCTGGTGATCTCGCTGATGGTCCGCACATGGCCAAGCAGCGTCTTCACATACCCCTCCTCTGCAGCGAGGGCCTTCGTCCTCTCGATGAACTCCTCCACCGCCTTGTAGCGTTCGAAGTACTGGGCGATGAACTCGCGAGCCTCAGAGAAGCTGATCTTCAGATCTTGGGAGAGGGCGTGGGCGCCCATGCCGTACATCACGCCGAAGTTGATGGTCTTCGCCACCCGGCGCTGGTCGCTGCTCACCTCCGCAAGCGGGACGGAGAAAATCCTGCTCGCCGTGGCGCGGTGGACGTCGAGGCCGTCCAGGAACGCCTGCTTCAGGTTCGGGTCATCGGCCGTATGGGCGAGCACGACGAGCTCGATCTGTGAGTAGTCGGCCGACAGGAGCCGGTAGCCGGCTCGTGCGGTGAACGATGAGCGGATCCTCCTCCCCTCCTCGGTCCGCACCGGGATGTTCTGCAGGTTCGGCTCGCGGCAGGAGAGACGCCCCGTCTCGGTCCCGGTCTGGGAGAAGGAGGGGTGGATACGTCCGGTTTTCTCATTGACCTGAAGCGGTAGGGTGTCGATGTACGTCGACTTGAGCTTGTTCAGCATCCGGTAGTTGAGGATCAGATCAACCTCAGGGTAGGTCTCCCTCAGCGGCTCGAGCACCTCGGTCGCCGTGGAGAAGCCGGTGCGGGTCTTCGCTCCGGTGGGAATCTCCCGCTCCACGAAGAGCACCTCCTGCAGCTGTTTGGGGGAGTTGAGGTTCAGCTCATGCCCCACGATGGAGAAGATTTGTGCCTTGATGGCCTCGATGCGGCTCTCGAACTCGACGGCGAGCGGCTTGATGAGATTCGTATCCAAGAAGATCCCCTCGATCTCCATCTTGGCGATGACGAGCAAGAGCGGCATCTCCACCTCGGCCATCAGACGGTCCAGAGAGCGGGCCTTGAGCAGTTCGTCGAAGAGATGATAGAGGCGCCAGGTCACATCGGCATCCTCGGCCCCGTAGGCGACCACCTCGGAGAGGGGCAGGTCGTCAAGCGTCTCCCCCTTGCCCACGATGTCGCTGTAGCGCACCGTCGTATGCTCGAGATACTTCTCGGCCAGGTAGTCGAGGTTGAAGACCGAGGCGCTGTCCAGAAGCCAGGCCGCGATCATGGTGTCGAAGAGCAATCGCTTCGCGTCGATGCCCCAGTAATGGAGGACCTTGTAGTCGAACTTGATGTTCTGCCCGACGAGGGCCACGCGTCCGCTCTCCAAGAAGGAGGCGAGGATCTGCTTGACGCGTCCCTCATCGAGCAGCGCCGCTCCTTGATGGGTCAGGGCACAGTAGTAGGAGATCCCCTCCTGCCAGGAGAACGAGAAGCCGAGGATTCGGCTGTCGAGCTCCGAGAGGCTCGTCGTCTCCACATCGAAGGCGATGATCCCCCCCTCCGCCTCCGCCTTCAACAAGAGGCGTTCCAACTCCTCGGGAGAGGAGATGAGGTGGTAGGCACGAACGATGGCCGCCCCCTTCGGTTCGGCTGCCTGACTCTTCGGCGCCTGCCCCTCCCCCGCCGTCTCGAGGGTGCGGATGATCGAGCGCATCCCGAGCTCCTCAAAGAGCGGGATGGCGCCCATATAGTCCACATCCTCGACGAGGTACTGCGGATCATCGAAGGAGTCCACGGTGAAGAGGTCACGCCGAAGGGTCACCAGATCACGGCTCAGGTAGGCGCTCTCGCGCCCCTCCTCCAGCTTCTTCTTCACCCCGGGAGCGACGCGGTCGAGGTGTGCGTAGATGGCATCGAGGTCCTCCCACTCACCCAGAAGCTTGGCGGCTCCCTTTGGTCCGATGCCCTTCACCCCGGGCACGTTGTCCGAGCTGTCGCCGATGAGGGCGAGGTAATCGACGACCTGCCTCGCCTTGATGCCGAACTCCTCCAATACCTCTGTCTCGCCCATCATGCGGTAGAAGTTCTCCCCCTTCTTCGCCGGACGCAGCGCCTTGGTGTGGGAGTCGACGAGCTGGAGGAGGTCCTTGTCCCCGGTGAACATGATGGCCTCAAGGTTGTGGCGCTTGGCCTCCTCGGTCAGGGTGGCGATGATGTCGTCGGCCTCAAAGCCTGCACGCTCGATGGTCGGCACCCTGAGCGCCTGCAAAATCCTCACGATGATGGGGACCTGGCTGTGCAGCTCCTCAGGCGCCGCCTCCCGGTTCGCCTTGTACGGCTCGTACATCTCGTGGCGGAAGGTCGGCCCCGCGCTGTCCATCGCAACGACCAGGTAGTGGGCCTCATACTCGCGGATCAGCTTCAAAAGCGTGGAGAAGAAGCCATAGACGGCCGAGATGTTGTTGCCCTGCGAGTCGCGGATCGGGTTGTTGAAGAAGCCGAAGAAGGAGCGGTAGATGAGGCCGTAGCCATCAATGATATAGAGTATCTTCCGTCCATCGTCCTCTTGCTGCCTTTGTGTACATAGATCGTCCATTCTTCAATCCTTCATGGTGATGGTCAGCTGGTCGTAGGCGACGTAGAAGCCGTCCGCCAGCTGCGCCTCAAGCTGTGCGTGACCGAGATGATGGCTCAGATGGGTGAAGTACACCCGCTCGCTCTTCAGCA
>LVBF01000227.1 GCA_001604325.1 Spirochaetales bacterium Spiro_04 | reverse complement strand
GAAGGATGCTGCTGCATGTTCGGTGCGGGAAAGGAAGAAAGGAGCGGTTCGCCCCGCTCACCCAGGCAGGCTTGGAGGCGTTCCGCTACTATTGGAAAATGTACCGGCCTACCAATGACAACGACTACATCTTTCCAGACTATACCAAGACACGGACACAAAGCCCAGACAGCTTCGAGTCCATGTTCAGGACGATAGCGAAAGATGCCCAAATTATCAAGAAGGCGAGTTGCCACACGCTGAGGCATTGCTTTGCCACGCACACCCTGCAAAGCGGTACGGACCTCATGAGGCTCAAGGAGATGCTCGGCCATTCCAGCCTCTCCTCGACGACGGTGTATCTGCACCTCTCGCTCGTCGACAAGAGCAATACACGGTCACCCGAGGAGCTCTCTGCACGGTTCTGGGCCGAGTACCGCGAGAGGAACTTCATCCGTGGCTGAGGTGCAGGATGTGTTCCTTGCCTCGTTTGACGAGTACGGGATGAACCATTTCGTTCCCCTGCAGGCCCAGAAGGCTGCCAAGGCGATCATGGAATGCCGCACCCAGGCCCTGGGCGGCCACACCGACGTCTGCACCAAATGCGGATACACCCACCAGTCCTACAACTCCTGCCGCAACCGCAACTGCCCCAAGTGCCAGACGGTGAAAAAGGAGCAATGGATCGGCAAGAGGAAGCAGGATATGCTGGACGTGAAGCATTTCCACACCGTGTTCACCATCCCGAGCGAGCTCAATGCACTGGTGCTGCAGAATCAGTGCAAGCTCTACGGTCTGCTCTTCACCGCCTCGGCCGGGACGGTGAAGGAGCTCACAGCGGACCCGAAGTACCTCGGCGCCTCGGTCGGGTTCATGTCCATCCTGCACAGCTGGGGCAGCAACATGAGCTTCCATCCGCACATCCACATGGTGGCCACCGCAGGCGGCATCGCACCCGACGGTCGGTGGAAGCCGACCAGGGGCAAATACTTCCTTCCGGTGAAGGTGCTCTCCAGCCTGTTCAGGGGCAAATTCCTCTCCGGCTGCAGGGCCCTGTATGACAGGGGCGAGCTCTCTCTCAGGGGCGACAACGGCAACGCGGTCTCCCGCAACGCATTCTCATCCCTGATCGATGCCTGCTACCAGAAGGACTGGGTCGTGTACTCCAAGGTCCCGTTCAACGGGGCCGAGGGGGTGTTCGAGTACCTGGGACGGTACACCCACCGCCTGGTGATCAGCAACAACCGCATCCTCTCGGTCGACGGGGGAAAGACCGCCTTCCTGTGGAAGGATTACAAGGATGAATCCAAACTGAAGGAGACGACACTCTCCAATGAGGAGTTCATCAGGCGCTTCCTGCTGCACGTGCTCCCCCCCGGCTTCACCAGGATACGCCACTACGGGTTGTATTCCTCGCGCAGCAAAAGCACGAGGCTCGAGCTGTACCGCTCGGCACTGGATGCAAGGTTCCGCAGGAAACCGCACAAAAAGAGGGACCGGCAGCTCGAGACGCCCTTTGAGATCGTCGTCAGGATTCTCGGGCGCGATCCCAGGTTTTGCCCCCGATGCGGGAGCCTGCTAAACCAGGAGCCTTTGGCCCGGGCTTCGCCGGCCTGACATTCGCTCACATCACCACGCTCATTGTCTTTGCCCCCGGCCCTGGGGGTAAGGGGGAGTTTGTCCCGATTCCTTTCTTCCCACTGCGATTCGTCCTGATTCGGGCCACCTTGGCGCTTCTGCCCGACGAAAATCACTCAG
>LVBF01000070.1 GCA_001604325.1 Spirochaetales bacterium Spiro_04 | reverse complement strand
GAAAAACACTCTTCGTGAACGTTTACGATTATACCGTGAACGTTCACGATTTGTCAAATAGTTTTTTATCCATTTTTAGATGATTTTTAAATCAAGCAAAATTCTGCGTATTTGTCTTGACATTTCACCTACGCGACAGGTGTTCCCTTCTCTTCTCTATGGTGGGTATGCTATATTCATTACAAGCGAGGAAGAGATGGCAAAGACACTCATTGTACCACCAAATGCAGCGCCCAGATGCTTAAAGACCAACTCACTGGCGGCTCTGATCTGCACTCACTCAACGAAGGTGGGTCGGTTGACCTCTCAGAATACGATGCCGTCGTCATCGGCGGTTCGGTCTATGCCGGCAAGATCAATAAGAAGCTGAGGCAGTTTGTCGCGGAGCACGAAGAGGAGCTGCTCCAGAAGCAGGTGCTCGCGCTCTTCCTCTGCGGCATGGAGGAGGGGGAGGGGATGCAGAAGCAGATCGAGCAGAACTACAGCCAGGCTCTTCGCGACAAGGCCGCAGTCGTCTCCTGCTTCGGCGGTGAGTTCCTCTTCTCCCAGATGGGAGTGCTGACGCGCTCCCTCATGCGTCTTGCCATCAGCCGCGACGACGTGCATACGATCGATGAGGATGCCATCAAGGAGATGGCCGAGCGAATCAACTCAGCGCTTTCGTGACGCCTTGCGCAGCCGGTTGTTGATGGCCACTCCGATTCCCTCTTCCTTCAACAGCGAGCAGACCATCATCCTCAAGTGCAGGGTATCGAGTTGTCGCATCGCCCAATAGAGGCGGCTTGCCGCTTCACCGGGATCCTCTCTTTCACTGATATACTGAACCGGACCCTTGAATGACACCCTGCTTCTCTCAAAGAGCAGGACACCCACTGACGGGTCGTCCTTGTAGAGAGAGACATCGTCGACGAGGTAGAGGGGGGTGGTGGGGGCGTAGTGGTTCTTCAAAAGCCCCGGGCTCTCCAACACGGTCTTTTTCACCGCTGACGCATAGACCACCTCCCCGATGACGGGGAAGAGTTCTTGAGGCCCGATCTTGCCGGGCCTGAGGATCGTGGGGGGATCGGAGACGAGGGAGAGCACCGTGCTCTCGATGCCCACCGAGCAGGCGCCGCCGTCGAGGATGGCGGCGATTTTCGAGCCCAGTTGCTCCTCGACATGGGACGCGGTGGTGGGGCTGGTGTAGCCGAAGCGGTTGGCCGATGGGGCGGCGATGGGTCGCCCGCTCTCTTTGATGAGGCTGAGGGCAAGCGGGTTGTCGGGCATGCGGATGGCCACCGTATCGCCTCCACTGGTGACGATGGCGGGGATCGATGGATGCTTCTTGACCACCAGCGTCAGCGGGCCGGGCCAGAAGTGCTCGATGAGCTTCACGGTGCGTTCATTGAGCACTTCCACCACCTCCGCAAGCTGCGCAACCTCGGCGACGTGGACGATCAAGGGGTCGAAGAGCGGGCGCTCCTTGGCCGTGAAGATGGATCTCACCGCCTCTTCGTTCGTCGCATCGGCGCCGAGGCCATAGACCGTCTCGGTGGGGAAGGCGACCAGCTCACCGCGCCTCAGGTACGTTCCATACTCCCGGATCAAAGGGGGATACTCACTCGTGGGGTCCCGGTGCTTGGCGATGAAGACAAACGCATCGTCGAGGGTATGGAAGAGGAGGGAGAGGCGTTCGCCGCTGCGGTGGGGGAGCTGTACCCAAAAGCGCACATACACGCCCTCCTCGATGAGGATGGTGTGGTTGTCACACATATCCGCTTGCTCGCTCTGCTGAGGGGAGAGGGCAAGCCCATGGCGAGACGCAAGCGCCTCGATTTCACTATTCTGACGATGATACAGCGCAGCGCTGACAGTGATGGACGATTTCATACACGCTGAGTATGCCCCAAAGGAGAAGCGCGTCTCAAGGGGTCACTCCCCGATGATCTTGATGAGGACCAGCGTATTCCGCATGCCGTCGAACTCAAAGGAGAAGCTTTGCTCCGAGGTGCCGAAGTCGAGCCTGCCGCCGGTGATGGCGACCACGCTCTCCCTCCCATGATCTGCCGTTTCATGGGGGCGTCGGCGTTGTCCTCACAGCCATTGTGCTGGTATTGGGAGTACGGCTTCTGCGGGCACGCTTCTCCTAAGTGACCTCAGAATCGTGGTGCAGCCCAGTCTCATCATTGGTGATGAAGACGACGGCGGTGATGTGCATCGCATTGATGAGGGCCAATCCCGCCTGCACCCCGCTCTCATCTATGGCCTGGTGCACCTCTTCTGTGATGTTGATCATCGCCCGCCGGCTCTTGGTGTTGGAGACCAATGCCTTTCGATGACTTTTCATGTACCGCCACCGCCTTTCAGGATACGGGGGGGCGACGAAGGTCAAAAGGGAGAACATACCATGTCACATGTATAATTAGAAGTGTGAATTATCGCTTACAGCAGAATAACTTACCCTATATCGATAAAAATTTCTAAATATTATCTTGCATCATCCCATTCACCGATGATACGATGAGGATGACCTTCCCTTTGAACCATACCTCCATCATCTGATGTTGCCTATAGTTCTTTTACAAAGGAGGTCCTCATGATCGACCGACTCCGTTCGATTGATGCAATCGTTGCCTCAAGACGGGGAGAGCACGGAGCGTTGCTCTCTATTCTCGAGGATGTGCAACGAACCAGCGATCACAACTATCTCAAGGGTGAAGAGCTTGCCCATGTGGCGCGTTCACTGGGCCTTCCCCTCTCCCAGGTCTACTCGGTGGCCACCTTCTACGCCTTCTTCAACCTCAAGCCACAGGGCGAGCATGTCATCACCGTCTGTCGGGGGACCGCCTGCCACACCCGTGGCTCAAAGCCCCTGCTGGACACGGTGCTCTCCCATCTGGGGGTCACCCTTTCCGATGATGGATCGGCGACGACGGAGGACTACCGGTTCACCGTCAAGACGGTGGCCTGCTTTGGCCAATGTGCGTTGGCCCCGGTCATCGCCATCGACGAGGTCATCCACTCGAAGGTACGCGAGGACCAGCTCCTTGAGCTGGTGCGCTCGCTGCAACAAGGAGGGGAGGAATGATCAGAATACTGGACAACCTGCACCGTGCGGGGGAGGAGCGCCTCTATCCGAGAGAGGCGACCATCGCCATCGGGATGGGGACATGCGGGATCGGCAGCGGTGCCAATCTGCTCTATGGCCGCTTCAAAGAAGAGGTCGAGCGACGCGCGCTTCCCATCCAGCTGCGCACGGTGGGCTGCTTCGGTGCCTGCAGCGAGGAGCCGTTGGTCATGACCGGCACCGTCGGTCTTCCGTTGGTCCTGCATAGCCGGGTCACCGAAGCGGATGTGCTTCCCATCATCGAAGCGGTGCTGAAGAAGCGCTACCACAAGGCGCGTGTCTATTGCAAGATCAGCGAGTGGGATCATCACCTGAGCCTCCATCGCTACGGGACCGGCTACAGCGAGGTCCCTGAGTGGGACCAGATCGACTTCTTCCGCTCACAGAAGAAGTTGGTGCTGCGCAACGCCGGCATCATCGACCCCGATTCAATCGCCGAGTATGTGGCGGTGGGCGGCTACCGGGCCTTCAGTGCGGTGCTTGGGGGGATGAGCCGGGGCGAGGTCATCCAGGAGATCAAGGACGCGCGACTGCGCGGACGTGGTGGGGCCGGCTTCCCCACCGGTTTGAAGTGGGACCTCATGGCCCGGGAGACGGATCGGGAGAAGTATCTGATCTGCAACGCCGATGAAGGGGACCCCGGCGCCTACATGAACCGCAACGAGATGGAGAGCGACCCCCACTCCCTCATCGAGGGGATGCTCATCGCCGCCTATGCCACCAGCGCCAAGGAGGGGATCATCTACGTGAGGGCCGAGTACCCCTTGGCCGTGAAGCGACTCAGGGGTGCCATCAGAGCCGCCTACGGACAAAATCTCCTCGGCAAAAATATCCTGGGCAGCCACTTCAGCTTCGACCTCAGCGTCGTCGAGGGGGCGGGTGCCTTCGTCTGCGGCGAGGAGACCGCCCTCATCGCCTCCCTGGAAGGGAAGGGGGGACGACCCCAGGTCAAACCTCCCTTCCCCTCGAAGAAGGGGTACCGGGGCAAGCCCACGACGATCAACAACCTCGAGACGTGGTGCAACGTACCACTCATCATCGCCATGGGCAGCGCATGGTTCACCCGGATCGGCACTCCCCTCAGCCCGGGGACGAAGGTCTTCTCCCTGGTGGGCAAGAGCCGCAACACCGGTCTGGTGGAGCTGCCGCTCGGCGAGAAGCTCACCACCCTCGTCTACGAGGCTGGCGGTGGGTCGGCCCATGTCGAGAAGCGCATCAAGGCGGTGCAGAGCGGCGGGCCGAGCGGCGGCTGTATCCCCGCCCACCTCTTCGATTCCCCCATCGACTATGAGAGCCTGACCGAGATCGGGGCCATCATGGGGTCGGGGGGGATGGTCGTCATGGACAGTGACAACTGCATGGTCGATTCGGCGCGCTACTTCCTCCAGTTCACCACTTCAGAGTCGTGCGGCAAGTGCACCCCCTGCCGGGAGGGGCTCTCCCAGGCGCTCTCGATCCTTGACCGGATCTGCGAGGGGGAGGGGAAGAGCGAAGATATCGCCCTCTTGAAGGAGCTCAGCGACCACATCAGCGATACCGCCCTCTGTGGCCTGGGCCAAAGTGCGATGAACCCTGTGGCGACGACCATCCGGTACTTTGCCCAGGAGTATGAGAGCCACATCAAGCGCCGGCGGTGTGACGCCGGCACCTGCGAGACGCTGGTGGGAGAGCTCTGCTCCAACTCCTGTCCGATGACGATGCGCATCCCTGCCTACATCACGCTCCTCAAGGAGGATCGGCTTTTGGAAGCCTTCACCTCGACGCTGGAGGACAACCCCCTGCCCGGTACGTTGGGGCGGATCTGTCACTTCCACTGTCAGATGCGCTGTCGGCGTGAGGAGATCGACCACCCCGTCCACCAGGGTGAGTTGCACCGCTACCTGGCCGACACCCTCTACAAGATGGGCCAGGAGCAGGAGGTCTACCAGCGGATGATCGACGAGAAGTGGCCCGCCTCGGGCAAGAGAATCGCCATCGTGGGCGCCGGCCCGGCCGGCCTCTCGGCGGCGTTCTACCTGGTCCGCCTCGGTCACGAGGTGACCATCTACGATGAACATCATGAGGCCGGTGGGGTCCTGCGCTACGGCATCCCCGCCTACCGCCTTCCGCGCGATGTGCTCGACAAGGAGCTGGAGCTCTTCGACCTCCTGGGGGTGAGATTCAGGTTCAATACCGTGTTGGGCAAGGAGATCAGCGTCGCATCTCTCAAAGCGGCCAATGATGCGGTGATCCTCGCCTTGGGCTCCTACCATCACAGTGAGCTCAGACTCGAAGGCTCTGAGGGAGAGGGGGTCATCCAAGGCACTGAGGTGCTGCGCCGGCAAGCCGAAGGGGAAGCGCTCGGCGTCGGCGATCGGGTGGTCATCATCGGAGGCGGCAACGTCGCCATCGATGTGGCCCGTTCCTTGTGGCGCCTGGGCCGTGATGTCACCATCGCCTACCGCCGCGGTCGCGAGGAGATGCCGGCCAACCGCAGTGAGGTGGCCGAACTCTTCAAGGAAGGCATCCGCGTGATCTTCGATGTGGCGCCCAAGGCGGTGCTGCGGGACAAGACGGGTGCGGTGACTGGCCTCGTGGTCAACGAGCTGGAATTGGGTGCCTACGACGTCAGCGGAAGACGGCGGCGCACCCCCACCGGACGGGACGCGACCATCGAGAGCGATACGGTCATCATCGCCATCGGCGAGCGAGTGGACAGCGCCCTCATTCAAGGAGAAGGGCTGGCGGTCAACGAGGCGGGACACCTCGAGGTGGAGCGCTATACGTACAAGACCGGCATCGACGGCGTGTGGGCCATCGGGGATGTCATCACCGGCCCATCGACCGCCGCTGAGGCGATGGGGCACGCCAAGGAGGTTGCCCACCTCATCGACTGCACCCTGATGGGTGAGATTCGGTTCCACACGCTCTTTTCCGACTTTGCGTACGGGAATGAGATCTGGGACACCGCCCACGAGGAGCGTGAGATCATGGCGGACCAGTTGCCCGTTGCGGAGCGACACAGCTCCTTTGCCGAGGTGAACCTCGGCTACAGCGGTCGCCAAGCGCGGATGGAGGCGAGCCGTTGCCTCCGCTGCGACGTCAGTGTGCGAGGGGAGGTGAGCAATGGATGAGAAGTTGATCAATGTCACGATAGATGGAACGGTAATCGCCGTCCCCCGGGGAACGAAGATCATTGATGCATGCGCGCGGGCGGGCATCACGATCCCCACACTCTGTTATTTGGCGGATGTCTCCTCTTACGGGTCGTGCGGGATCTGCGTGGTGGAGGTGGAGAACTCCCGCCGCTTGGTACGCTCATGCATGCATACCGTCACCGAGGCGATGGTGATTCGCACCCACACCCCCCGCGTCCTCCATGCCCGCACGGTGAACGTGGAGCTGCTGTTGGCCAACCATCCGTTGCTCTGCACCGCCTGCGAACGCAACCTCTCCTGCGAGTTGCAGGCACTGGCCCACCAGCTGGGGGTGCGGGAGAGTCGATTCGGCCGCACCAAGACAAAGTTCGAGGAGGTCGACCGCACCTCACCCTCCTTGGTGAGGGACCCGAACGCCTGCATCCTCTGCAATCGGTGCGTCGAGGTGTGCCAGTCGATGCAGACCGTCAGTGCCATCGCCATGATCGGCCGCGGTCTTCATACCAAGGTCGGCACCTTCGCCGATGGTGGATTGGCCAACTCCCCGTGTACGAACTGCGGTCAGTGTGCCCTCGTCTGTCCCACCGGCGCCATCGTGGAGAAGAGCCATGAAGCGGAGGTCTTCGCCGCCCTCAGCGATCCCTCCCTCACCGTCCTGGTGCAGACCGCACCGGCCATCAGGGTGGGGCTCGGTGAGGCGATGGGCCTGGGCGAGGGGGCCTTGGTCACAGGCCAGATGGTCGCGGCGCTGAGGCGCCTTGGCTTCGACCGGGTTTTCGATACCCAGTTCACCGCCGACTTGACGATCATGGAGGAGGCGCATGAACTCATCCATCGCATCACTGAGCACAAGCCGCTTCCCATGATCACCAGCTGTAGCCCCGGGTGGATCAGCTTCATCGAGACCTTCTACCCGGAGCAGGTGGAGCACCTCTCCTCCTGCAAGAGCCCACAGCAGATGTTCGGCGCGGTGGCGAAGACGTACTACGCCAAGCGCGCCGGCCTCGACCCCCGGTCGGTGCGGGTCGTCTCCATCATGCCGTGCACCGCAAAGAAGTACGAGGCGGGGCGCAGCGAGATGGACGGCGCCTTCAACTGGTGGAAGAAAGAGATGGAGATGGACGATTCGGAGCGCTTCGCCGACGTCGACTGGGTGCTCACCACCCGTGAACTTGCCCGGATGATCGGCC
>LVBF01000069.1 GCA_001604325.1 Spirochaetales bacterium Spiro_04 | reverse complement strand
AGTTCCAACAACCTTACGGTATCAACGACTGACACGGTTCCTCCTTTGTCGACTGTGAGCGAATTGCCCCGCCTTATTTGGCGAGGGCAACCTTTGCCTGGGCAACAAGGGCATTGAAGGTGGTTGCATCTTCAATGGCCATATTCGAGAGCGCCTTGCGGTTGATCTCGATGTTGGAGAGCTTCAAGCCGTGCATGAACTGGGAGTAGTTGAGTCCCTGGTCCTGCACTGCCGCCGAAATACGGGCGATCCAGAGGCGGCGGAAGTCCCGCTTGCGCTCTTTTCGACCGCGATAGGCGTACTGTCCCGCCTTTTCTACTGCGTCCTTGGCGGTACGGTAGTTGGTGCTCCTCCTCCCGTAGTATCCCTTGGAGAGCTTAAGAATCTTGTTGCGTCTGTCCTTGTGTTTGGTTCCGTCTACTGCTCGTGGCATCTCGTTCCTCCTTACGCGTAGGGAAGCATGCCTTTGACACGCTTCGCTTCAACGTCGGAAAGAATGCCGGTAGCACGCAGGTTGCCCTTGCGCTTACTGCTCTTCTTGGTCAGGATGTGACGAAGCCCCTGCTTCTTGTAGAGGACTTTACCACTCCCCGTCACCCGGAACCGTTTTGCAACGGCACTTCTTGTTTTCATCTTGGGCATAGTAATGCACCTTCCTTCATTGCGCCTACAAGGAACAAGACCCCTTGAAGCAGCATATTCTCAATCCCATGCGGGATGTTGGTTACTGGTTTTCTTTCTTGGGAGCGCTCTTGGAGGGACTGACGATCATACTCATCATCCGCCCTTCCATCGCCGCTTCCCGATCAAGGTTGTAGCCTACACCATTTAGCTCGAGCTGGGCAAGTATCTTGTCAAGGACCACTTTCCCGAGCTCGGTGTGGGCGAGCTCACGGCCACGGAAGCGAATGCTGACCTTGACCTTGTTCCCTTCACCGAGAAATTCACCGATGAACTTGCTCTTCGTCTCAAGATCGTGTTTCTCGATCTTGGGCTGCATCCGGATTTCCTTCATCTTGACGATATTCTGGTTTCTCTTGGCATCCCGCATGCGCTTCTCCTGCTCATACCGGTACTTGCCGAAGTCGAGAATTTTGCAGACCGGGGGGTTGGCGTTCGGAGATACCTCCACCAAGTCCAGGCCCACGCTCTCAGCGAGCGCGATGGCATCGAAGGAGCTCATGATCCCTCGCTGATTGCCCTCTGCGTCAATGACGAACACTTCTCTTGCACGAATCTGTCTATTGATCCTCAAATCCTTTGTAGCCAAACGATCTCCTTGTGTTTTCGGTGAAAACCACATTCTTTGAGTGTAAAACGACCTAAAAGGCCGACCTCAAACAATATACCATACGCTATAGTGCGTGTCAAAGCATCAATAGAGCCGCCCCTTCGGGCGGCCCTGACAATGGTATGATTCTTAGGCGTGGCCAGCGGAGCCGAGCACGTTCTGGTTCTTGTACATGTACATCTTCTTCAGCTCCTCTCGAGCCGGTCCGAGGTACTTGCGCGGGTCGAATTCGCCGGGCTTCTCCGAGAGGACCTTGCGGATGATCGCGGTCATGGCAAGCCGCCCATCGCTGTCGATGTTGATCTTGCACACCGCGCTTGAGGCGGCCTTGCGCAGCTGATCCTCAGGAATCCCGATGGAGTCCTTCAGCTTGCCGCCGTACTGTCCGATCATCTCCACATACTTCTGGGGAACCGAGGAGGATCCGTGCAGGACGATGGGGAAGTTCGGCAACTGCTTTTCGATCTCCTCGAGGATGTCGAAGCGCAGCGGTGGCGGCACGAGATGGCCCTGTGCGTCGCGGGTGCAATTCTCGGGCTTGAACTTGTTCGCCCCGTGGCTGGTGCCGATGGAGATGGCGAGGGAATCGACGCCGGTGCGGCTGACGAAGTCAACGACCTCCTCGGGCTTGGTGTAGTGGCTCACCTCGTGGCTCACCGCATCTTCGATGCCGGCCAGCACTCCCAGCTCCCCCTCGACGGTCACGTCGTGGGCGTGGGCGTACTCGACGACCTTGCGTGTCAGCGCCACGTTCTCCTCATAGGGGAGGTGGCTGCCGTCGATCATGACGGACGAAAACCCGTTGTCGATGCACTCCTTGCAGGTCTCGAAGGAGTCGCCGTGGTCAAGGTGCAGGACGATGGGAATGGCACACCCCAGCTCCTTGGCGTATTCTCCGGCGCCCCGGGCCATGTTGCGCAACAGATTGATGTTGGCGTAGTCGCGCGCTCCCTTGGAGACCTGGAGGATGACCGGACTTTTCGTCTCCACACACGCCTGGATGATGGCCTGCATCTGCTCCATGTTGTTGAAGTTGTAGGCGGGGATGGCATACTTGCCTTTCATGGCTTTGTCAAACATCTCTCTGGAATTGACCAGACCGAGTTCCTTGTAGGATGTCATAACGTTCTCCTTGTACGATGGATGCTGAATCCAAGACAAATGTAATCAATTGTGTATGAAGAGGTCAACCGCATACCGGTTGTATGAGGACAATGTTCACGAATTCGATTCCAAGAAGGTGTGGTAGTTCGCTTCCACCACCTCAGCGAGCTCCTCTGTTTCCATCCCCCTCAGCCGCGCCGCCTCCCGGTAGATGTGGATCATCGAGAGCGGGGTGTTGGTCTTCCCCCGCAGCGGTACCGGGCTGAGGTAGGGGCTGTCCGTCTCCAGGAGGATCGAGGAGAGGGGGAGGGATGCGAAGAGGCGGTGCATCGCCGTATTGGCTTTGTAGGTCAACGGTCCGGCGAAGGAGAGGAAGAAGCCCTTCTCGATGGCGAGGAGAGCCAGCGCCTCGCCGCCTTGATAGCAGTGGAAGATCCCGCGCTGTGAGAAGGAGCGTTGGCCAAGGATCGTGATGAACTGCTCGTCGGCCTCCCGGTTGTGGATGATGATCGGGAGGCGGCGCTCCTCGGCCGCCTCCATTTGGACTTTCAGCACCTGTTCCTGCAGGGCCGGGGTGCCGTACTTCCAGTGGTTGTCGAGCCCGATCTCCCCGATGGCCACCGGACGGTTCCGCTCCACCTGCAGAAAGAGGGCCTCCAGCTGTTCGGCCAGGGGTTTCTGTCCGTCTGCGACCCCCCACGGCCCGATGCCGGCGGCGAAGCGGATGTTCTTCCACGCCCCGAAGCGCTCGATGCGCTCGACCAGGTCGTCACCGTCCAGACCGACGTCGATCCCCTCCATCCCCTCCGTCTCCATCTCTGAGAGCAGTGAGATGACATCGACCCCCTTGCGCTCCATGGAACGCAGATGGAAGTGGGAATCGATGAGGCGGGGAT
>LVBF01000068.1 GCA_001604325.1 Spirochaetales bacterium Spiro_04 | reverse complement strand
GTGTAATGGTAACACTGCAGATTCTGGTTCTGCCTTTGGGGGTTCGAATCCCTCCATCCCAGCCATCGGTTCCTTCGTCTAATGGTTAGGACGGGAGATTCTCAGTCTCTAAATAGGGGTTCGATTCCCCTAGGAACTATCACATGAGGACGGGGCAACCTTGACGGTTGTCCCTTTTTTTCACAATATGCAGTGAAGGTACCACTATGATTACAGCAGCGAACATCTCCCTCTCCTATGGAACCCAAATCCTCTTCAAAGAGGTCAACATAAAGTTTACCCCCGGCAACTGTTACGGCATCATCGGCGCCAATGGGGCGGGCAAATCGACCTTTCTCAAGATCCTCAGCGGCGAGATCGAGGCGGACACCGGCGAAGTCATCATCGGTAGCGGCCAACGCATGGCGGTGCTGCGCCAGGACCACTTCGCCTTCAACAACTACTCGGTCCTCGAGACGGTCATCATGGGGTATGAGAAGCTCTACTCGGTGATGAAGGAGCGTGACGCCATCTACAACAAGGAGGAGTTCACCGAGGAGGATGGCCTGAGGGCCGCCGAGCTCGAGGGGGACTTCGCCGACCTTGGCGGCTGGGAGGCCGAAAGCGAAGCGGCCCAGCTGCTCAGCGGCCTCGGCATCGCCGACGACATGCATGGGCGCAAGATGGCCGAGGTCGAGGATACGATCAAGGTGCGGGTGCTGCTCGCCCAGGCGCTCTTCGGAAACCCCGACATCCTGCTCTTGGACGAGCCGACCAACCACCTCGACCTCGAATCGGTCCACTGGCTCGAGGAGTTCCTATCCGCCTTCGACAACACCGTGATCGTCGTCAGCCACGACCGACACTTCCTCAACACGGTCTGTACCCATATCGCCGACATCGACTTCTCCCGGATCCAGCTCTACGTTGGCAACTACGATTTCTGGTACCTCTCCAGCCAGCTCGCCGCCAAACAGCAGCGCGACGAGAAGAAACGGCGGGAGGAGAAGATCAGCGAACTGAAGGAGTTCATCCAGCGCTTCTCCAGCAACGTGGCCAAGGCCAAGCAGGCCACCAGCCGCAAGAAGCTCATCGACAAGCTCACCATCGACGATATCAGGCCCTCCAGCCGCCGGTTCCCCTACGTCGCCTTCAAACCGGAGCGTGAGGTGGGGCGCAACATCCTCGAGGTGAAGGGGCTCACCAAGGCCATCGAAGGGGAGACGATCCTCGACAACTACAACCTCACCGTCAATGCCGGGGATAAGATCGCCTTCGTCGGGCCCAACCACTGGGCCAAGACGGTGCTCTTCGAGATCCTCAGCGGCTCGATGGAGGGTGACAGCGGCAGCTACACCTGGGGGGTGACCACCAGCCTCTCATACTTTCCCAAGGACAATGCCCACCTCTTTGAGGAGCATATCTCCATCATCGATTGGCTCAGGCAGTACAGCAAGGACAATGACGAGACCTACGTCCGCTCCTTCCTTGGCCGGATGCTCTTCAGCGGTGATGAGGCGCTGAAGGACTGCACGGTCCTCAGCGGCGGGGAGAAGGTGCGCTGTGTGCTCTCCCGGATGATGCTCGAGCAGGCCAACTGCCTGATCTTCGATGAGCCGACCAGCCACCTCGACCTGGAGGCCATCACGGCGCTCAACAACGGGCTCATCGACTTTGGCGGCATCATCCTCTTCAACAGCCACGACCACCAGTTCGTCGAATCGATCGCCAACCGGATCATTGAATTCACCCCGGGTGGCGTCATCGACCGTTCGATGGGCTTCGAGGAGTATTTTGCAGACCCATTGATTCGCTCGATGCGCGACGAGTACTATGGAGGCAGCCGCAACGTAGCGGCGCTGTAGAGGAGGGGAGCATGCTCACCGTCGTAGATATCGGGAACTCCAACATCGTCGTCGCCGTACATGACGGGGAGCGGTGGGTCCACTCATTTCGGATCTACAGCGACCAGAAGAAGACCACCGACGAGTATTTCGTCGTCCTCGACCGCCTCATCAGCAGCACCGACGTGCCCACCGGCGCCATCGACCGGGCGGTCATCAGCAGCGTGGTGCCCAACCTCACCCGTTCGATGCAGAAGAACATCGTCCGGCTCTTTGATGTCAAGCCGTTGATGGTCACCCACTCGGTGGAGACCGGGCTGAAGCGGGAGAGCATCCCCCCGGAGCTCGGAGCCGACCTCTTGGCGAACGTCGCCCAGGCCCACCACCTCTTCCCCGACCGCCTGGTCATCGTCGTGGAC
>LVBF01000067.1 GCA_001604325.1 Spirochaetales bacterium Spiro_04 | reverse complement strand
AAACGCCTCCTGCTGAGGCGCATCTGGCTCGCCTTGGCCCGCGCAGAGAGCGAGGCGGGTCTGGTCAGCGCCGAGCAGCTTGCTGAGCTGAGCGCGACCGTCAATGACGTCGACATCGAACGGGCCAGTGAGATCGAGGCGGTCATCCACCACGATTTGATGGCTGAGATCAAGACGTGGGCCGAGCAGTGCCCCACCGCTGGTGCCATCATCCACCTCGGGGCCACCAGCATGGACATCCTCGACAACATGGACGCCCTGCGCCTCAAGGAGGCGCTCTCCTTGATCTGTGGGCGCGTCGAGGCGCTGCTCTCCTCCCTCCTCACCAAGATGGAGGAGTGGGAGGCCACCCCCTGCATGGCCTTCACCCACATCCAGCCGGCCGAGGTGACCACCGTCGGCCATCGTCTCGCCCAGAGCGCCCAGGACCTCGCCGAGGACCTCGCGCAGCTCAGGGCGACGAGTGAGTCAATCAGGGGCAAGGGGATGAAGGGCGCGGTGGGCACATCGGCAAGCTACCGTGAACTCTTGGCGGGGACAGGGATGACCGCCCTCCAGCTCGAGGAGCGCGTGATGGACGAGCTGGGTCTTGCCGCCTACAGCGCCGCCACCCAGGTCTACAGCCGCAAGCAGGACCTCAGGGTCGGCCAAGCCCTCTCCAATATGGCGGCGACACTGCACAAGCTCTTCTTCGACTTCCGGATCCTGCAATCCCCTCCCATCGGGGAGTGGAGCGAGCCGTTCGCCGCCATGCAGGTCGGCTCCTCGGCGATGCCGTTCAAGCGCAACCCGATCCACAGTGAGAAGATCGACAGCCTCTGTCGATACATCGAGGCACAGGTCTCACCGCTCTGGTACAACTGCGCCAACAACCTCCTGGAGCGGACCCTCGACGACAGTGCAAACCGTCGTCTCCTCCTCCCCTCCCTCTTTTTGGCAAGCGATGAGGTGCTCATCACGGCACAGAAGGTCATCGACGGGATGCAGGTCCATGACGGGGGGCTGAGAAAAAACCTCGACTCCTATGCGATCTTCGCCGCAACCGAACGTCTCTTGATGGAGCTCGCCAAGCGCGGGGCAGATCGCCAGGCGATGCATGAGCTCATCCGGGGCCATAGCCTCACCGCCTGGGCCGCCGTCCAGCAGGGCAAGGAGAACCCGCTCAAAGCGCTGCTGGCAGCAGACAATGCGGTCACCGCCCTCCTCTCAGAAGAGGAGATCGAAGCGCTCCTTGATGGCAACGCCTCTATCGGAGACAGCGTGGAGAGGACGCAGATGGTGGCCAGCCAGATCAGGGCGCTGCTCAAAAGATGAGGCGGGTGACGATCAGGTAATAGATGCCCATGCGTACAAAGCGGACCGAGGAGGCGAGCACGACCCGCCACAAGGGGAGGCGCACCACCCCGCTGGCCATCGCGATGGTCGAAAAGGGCAGCGGTGTGAGGCCGCTGATGACGATCGCCCACGCGCCGTAGCGGTTGAGCAGGCGCCGCGCCTGTGATCCGGAGATGGACGCGACCCACCCTTTGAAGAGGGGGATGAGGCTGATGAGATAGCCGAAGAGGTGGGCGGTCACCGCCCCGGCCATCGAGGCGGAGCCGAGGACGATGATCGCCTTGGCAAACGACCAGGAGAGGACGAACGGCCAGATGAAGTCGACCGAGAGCGGGAGGACCAACAGGTCGACGACATAGACGTAGATGGCCACCCCCAACACCCCGAACTGTTCGACGAACTCGCGCAGCTTGGTGTTGTGGTTCCACCCCAGCGCCAGATAGATGCGGGAGGCGCCCCAGTAGAGGGCGAAGATGAGGAGCATCAGCAGGATGGAGTGGAGGAGCAGGCGACGGGTGTCCACGTGCCCCTCATCGTCGATATACCCACCCTTGGTGAAGAACTTTGTGACCCAGGGCGGGATTTTCAATTGACCAGCTCCCTGAATCGGGCGAGGAACGAGGAGCAGTCTCCCGTGGCGCTGCCTTGATAGACTCCGCCTCTTCCCCCTCCCTTTGCCGCAAAGCCGTCAAGGAGGGCGGTGCGCTGAAGGGAAAAATCAAAGCGTTCGGCGCCGCTGCCCTTGGCGGCGATGAGCCAGGAGAAGCGGTTCTCCCCTTCACCCTTGGCCGCGCAGAGGAGGAGGTCCTCTCGCTCCGAGACCGCATGGGAGACCTCTTTCAAGGTGATGGACTCCTCCACCTCCCAGAGAATGGCATCGTGACTTTTGCCGGCCAACGTTTCCAGGCGCAGGGCGGCCCACTGATCCTTGATACGGCCCAGTTCGCTCCGCTCCGCCTGTGCGGCGGCGACGGCGTGGGTCGCCACGTCGACAAGCTCCTCGACCGGGGCGCTGAAGAGGGCGGTGAGCGCCTCGACCGCCTCACTGCGCTTGCGGATCTCCTCGGTGGCCACATCGGCGACGGTGAAGATCAGGCGCACATGGCCGCGGATCCGCTCCTGGCCCATGTAGTACAGGCGGGCGATCTCAGCGGTATGGGCGACGTGCAGGCCTCCACAGGCGATGGTGTCCACCCCATCCACGGTGACGAGGCGGATGTTGTCCCCCGCCACCTTGATGGACCTGCGCAGGCCGAGCGCCTCGGCCGAGGCGCGGTCATGGGTCTCGCTGTGGACCGGATGATCCTCCAGGATGCGCTGGTTGACCAGATCCTCGACTCGGTAGGCGACGTCCGTCGTGATCTCATCTGTTGCGCACTCGATCATCATGATGCGCTCCCCGAGGTGGACGCTGACCGTGGGAATGGAGAACTCCTGGTGGAGGATCCCGCTGGTCATGTGCTGGGCGGTGTGCAGGCGCATGAAGTGATGGCGACGAGCCCAGTCGAGGACGATCTCCACCTCGTCACCGACGGCGAAGGGGGCGTTCTCGATGTGGTGGAGGATCGTCCCATCCTTGGCCTTGGTGGTATCGAGGAGCGGCGCGTGCCCGATGGTGCCCCGGTCACCCCCCTGTCCTCCCCCTTCGGGGTAGCAGATCGTCTGGTCGAGCACCACCCCGTCGCTGCGGATCTCCGTCACGGTCGCCGTCAGCTCTCTGCGGTACGGCTCCTCGTAGTACACCATTCGTGTTTCCATATCACTTTCGCTCCATCGTGAGATGGTCGTCCACCGGCAACGCGGTGGAGGCGACCGGCAGTTGAAAATTGTACTTGATGGCCACCACCCTGATGAAGAACACCAGGAAGGTGACGATCAAAAACTTTGCCAAGGTATTAAGGGGGGTGAGATTCAACAGCAGGTACACGACTCCACCGATGAGGCTCGCGGTGGCATAGAAGTCGCCGGTCAGCACGGTGGGCACCGAGCGGCTGAGCACATCACGCACCACCCCGCCTCCAACGGCGGAGAAGACCCCGCAGAGCAGCTGTCCCACCGCCCCGATGCCGTACAGCGCACCCTTGGCGACCCCGATGGCGGTGAAGACCCCGAGGCCAAGGCTGTCGGCGTAGAGGATGACCCGCCAGCGTCCGACGAACTTCGGGGCGGTGAAGAAGACAACCAAGCCGGTGACCACGCAGATGATGATGTACCAGCTGTTGGTGAAGGCGGCCACCGGGGTGGCTCCGATGAGCATATCGCGGAGCATCCCCCCGCCGGTGCCGACGGTGGCGGCAAAGACGACGACGCCGAGGATATCAAGGCGGCAGCGAACTCCTTTCACTGCGCCCGTGATGGCGAATATACAGGTTCCGAAGAGGTCGAACAGGTAGATGAGGTCCATGGCTCGAGCCTATCACCAAAGGTCGGCCTTGTCCAAGATGAAGAACTGTACTATCTTTTGGAATGCATAAGGAGATGTTATGGCTATCATAAAATCTGCATGGGAGCTTGCCCTAGAGAAGACCGAAGGTCTCCAAATCGACAGTGAGAAGATCAAGAGTGAATTGACCATCAAGGAGGGACGCCAGATCGCAGCCGCCCTCCTCAACGATATCGATGTGACCAAGGAAGAGACCGCTGAACGCTACCACGCCTTCTCCGGTGAAAAAAAGAGGCTCATCAAGGAGGGGATGGCGCTCACCCTGCTCTCCAATCTCACCCTTCCCCGCAATTCCCTCTTCAAGGATACCTTCTCCAAGGTCCTGGACCTTGGCCTGATCATCGCCGACGGCAATGAGCAG
>LVBF01000066.1 GCA_001604325.1 Spirochaetales bacterium Spiro_04 | reverse complement strand
CAGCGGACGGTCAGGCTATTCTTCCCAATTGTTTCGATGTAGAGGCTCATGCTTTTCTAAACCCTCCTTGGCCATGGTCAGAGAGTAGGCGCCGCGCCTCTTCGAGGGTAGGCGGCAGCGCATCGGGGATGAACGCGAGGCAGATGATGACATTGAGGCACCATTGGGCGGCGAAGTTGGTGCTGATCCAGGGAATTTCTTCCAGCACCGCCCGATTGCCGGCATCCTCGACCTGCTTCACAGCGAAGCCGCTCTCATCATCGCCGGTCAACAGCGAGCCGAGGAGAGTCGCCCAGACACGATCGGCCGTCTCACGGTCGTCGAGATACCAGGCGCCGTAGGCACCCATGGCGGATGCCATGAAGGGGAGCGAGAACTCCCGGTCCCCGATGAGGCCGCCCGACTCTTCCAGTTGTTGCTGGCGGGGCAGGAAGTAGAAGCGTCCGTAGTCAGCCATCATCCTCTTCCACTGCTCGTAGTCGAGAAGATCGGCCATCTCCATCCAGATGGAGGGTGCCCCCATGCAGATCTGCAGGTGGGTGCCGCCGGTGGTCTTCTCCCCGATATACCGCAAATGCACGCTCTCTGGATCGAATTCAAAGTCGGGGCCGCTGACGAGAGAGAGCGGGGCCGCCTCGATGTCGCGGATCCCGATCATGATCTTCTCGCGATACGCATCATCGTTGAAGCGTTCCCACTCGGTCATCCAGTTGGAGCAAAGGCTCGACCAGTCCGGGCCACTGCGGGCATGCGACGGGTAGACCATCTTCTCTTTATCGTAGAACTCTCCCAAGGGATCCTTTACCAGGAAGGTGAGTTCGTTGTCCTTCAACTCACTGAAGATATCCTCCATCCGTCGGTCCCCGGTCAGGTAGTAGAAGTAGCGGTGGTGGGCTGCCATGGCGATGCGCGCCTCCTTGCAGGGGCACCCCCAGTGGCGGACATTGTGCCGCGATCCCAGCCCTTTGTACGGCCCGAAGTGATACATGTCGGTCTCGGAGGCATGGCGGCTCATCTTCTCGGCGAGGGTGAAAATCTCCTCCCTCCCGCTTCGCAAAAACGCCAACCAGAGCCACAGCGTCGGCACGAGCTCGGTGTTGTCCCAGGCGTAGCCACCCATGTCGTAGCGCCACACATGACGCTCCCGGTCGTAGGTGTGCATGAAGTCGCCATAGTCGAAGAGGCCGGTCCAGTGGCGCTGCTCGACCTCCTTTGCGTAGAAGGCGACGGCCTTGTCCAGCTCCGCCTCGAGCCAGCGCTCCATCTCGCTCTCGTGGGAGGGCAACGACCAGGGGCCGAACGCCCTCCGTTCATGGTAGAAGGCGCTCTCCCCGACATAGAGCGGCGGCTTGTCCAGTCGGTTGGTGAAACTCATCAAGGCGTGTTCGGAGGCGATGACTCCCTCACCCCAGGTGAGGGCGCACTCGCTGGTGGCGGCGATGCCGTAGGCACTGGCACCGAAGAAGTCATACCCTTCATAGTAGACCTGGTTGTACCCGCGGTCGGTGTAATGACGGAAATCGAACGCGTCGGCGACCGGGGAGTAGAAATAGAGGTCGGTGCGCACCTCAGCGGAGGTCAAACCACTGACCGTGTATCCCGACGGGTGGCGTTTGGAGAAGTCGCGGATGGTAAAGGCGAGCCATCCGTTCTCCCCGCCCACCGAGAGGCCGCCACGGGCTTGGGCGCCGTGGAGGCAGGACAGGGAGCAGACATGGGGAAGGTCGAGCTTCTTCGTGATGGAGAAGTGGGTGGGGCTGTCCTGGCAGATGGCATAGGAGTCCCAGTGGGGCATATCAGGTAGGATTCGTTCAACAAGAGAGCGGGCCTCCCCCTGGAGGCGGAGGCGCTCGCCTGCGCACTGGGAGGCGTAGATCGCCTCAGGGATGCGGGGACGCCAGGAGAGGAGGTTGGCCGAGCTCTCATGGAAGCTGCCGGCGTCGCCGAGGAAGCGGATGTGGCGATTATACGGCGCTCCGCTGAGGGGGGAGAGGAAGGAGATGCCGATGCCCTTGAGAAAATCCCGCGTCTCCACGCCATCATAGAGGAAGGTGTGGACGAAGCGCAGCCCATCATCCGTGATGGAGAGGCGGATGACGAAGGGGATCAACTCCTCACCGCGTGCGTGATGGTGGTGGATGCCTTCGTACTTGATGACCACCTGTACGGGCCCCTCCTCCTCGACCGTCACATCCGTGATGTTCCCCTCATACTCACAGACGGTGCGTGTCTCTTCTCGCCCCGACTCCTCCCGGCGTTCGATCTGCAGCACGGGGAAGGCCTTGTTCACCCGGGTGGCGCCATCGACGACGAGGTCGGTGAACAAGAACGGGCCGCCGGGGGGAATGGTGAGGCTGAGGCGGGAGGAGGAGACACAAAAGCCGCCCTCCCCGCTCATCATGACGGCGATCGAACTGCCGATGGCAACCGATGCCCCCATCTCGAGGTCGACCGTCTCACTCATCAGTGAGGCATCGGCGGTGTGGGCGCTCCATTTGACGCTGCCGTCCGGCCAGTATGCGGTCACCCTACTCTGTACCGGGACCGTCGATCCGTCTCGGTTGCGCAGGGTGAAGGCGCCCTCTCTCTCCAACTCACCCTCACGCCAGATACAGCCGAAGGTGGTGACGCCGCATTGTTCCCGTGTCGGGAGGTTGTGTAGTCTCATGGTGTCGATACCTCAAAGGAAGGCAGGGAAAGAGCCCTCTCCCTGCCTTGTTCACACATCAGCGTGACCGCATCAGCGCAGCGCGTTGATCTCAGCGATCAGGCGCGTACCGCCACGGTCGGCCCAGGTCTTGAAGGCGGCCTGGAGGCCAGCGTCGTCGATGACGCCGCAGATGTACTGCGTGCGGGCATCCTCGAGGATCTGAGCCAACTGGGTGCCGACCTCAGCCTGCACGGTGCTGTTGGGCAGCAGTCCTGCAGCGGGGTTGGTGACGGCCAGCGGGCGCATCTTGTAGTACGCCTCGTTCTGTGCGACCTCGCGCTCGGTGAGCTTGGTGGTCGGGTCGGTTGAGGCGGTGTTCGGGATGTACGCCACGACCTGGTTCAGACCAAGCTGCGGGGAGTTCTGCACGGTGTACGGGCTGGGCGTGATCGGGATCACGTACCCCTCGTCATCGAAGTTCCACTGGATCCCCTCAAGGCCGCGGTCAGCCAACACGAGCATCACGTTGTCGTTCATCTTGTCGAGGAAGTGCAACACGTTCTTCACATCCTGTTCCGTCTTGGCACCAGCCTTGGAGATCATCATATAGCCGTTGTGACCGGCGGTGGCCAAGGTCTTGTTGTTGATCGGGCCGAGCAGGTTCATCGAGGCGATCTTTGACGGGTCGGTGACGCTGGGAATCTTGTTGGTCTCGAAGTAGTCCCAGATGCGGCGACCGCTGTCCATGACGTCCACCAGGACGCCGGCCTGGCCGTTGCGGATCGCGTTGCCATAGGTACCGGTGTCGACTGAGGGCCAGTCAGGGCGCACGAGCCCCTCGCTGTAGATCTTGCGGAACCACTTGAGCGCCGTCATGAACTCGGCCGTCTGGTGGACCGGGACGAGCTTTCCGCCCTGCTCCACCCAACCGTTGCCGACGCCGAACCAGGTCTGCATGATGTCCCACGGTCCGACATACTTGGTCAGCTCGATGCCGAAGGTGTCCTTCTTGCCGTTTCCATCGGGGTCGTTGTACGTGAACTTGTAGATCATGTCGTAGAACTCATCGATGGTCTCCGGCGCCTTGGTGATGCCGACCTTGTCGGCCCAGTCCTGGCGATAGGACATGCCGTTGCGTCCCAGCTCACGGCCGCGGTAGATGCCGATCATCTTGCCGTCGACGGTGAAGCCGGAAGCGACGCCGCGATTGTACTGCGACAGGTTCGGGTAGGCGGCCGTATCCTCGAGGAACGGGGCCAGATCCCAGAACGCACCCTTCTTGGCCGCGTCTACGACGTTGGCCGTCAGGTTGCCGCTGTTGACGATCAGCATCGGCATGTTGTTCACATCCAACAGCGTCAGACCGATCTTCTCGGTGTAGACATCGTTGTTCTCCCACTGGAAATTCACGGTGGTGTTCGTGTAGTCGGAGAACTGCTGGATGACCTTGTCGGAATGTTCGTTGGCCAGGTCCGTTCCATAGAACGACATGACCATTGCGGTGATGGTAGGCCGTCCCGTCTCGGAGACAGGTGCGGCTTCACGTGAGCCTGCTGCAAACAGCACGCCCGTGACCAGCATCAGTGCAAGGGTAAATCCCATTGCTTTCAAGAACTTTTTCATACTTTCCTCCTCTTTCTTTTCACGTCCATGACGGACATGAACCACTATCTTCCATCACCCTTTTACCGAACCAACCATGATTCCTTGGGTGAAGTATTTCTGAATGAACGGGTAGACGCACAGGATGGGTATGACGGCGAAGACCGTGGTGGCCAGTCTGATGGACTTCTCCGGCGGTTCGCCCAGCATGCCCCAATCGACTCCGGTCTCGCTGGAGATGGATTGGGTGAGGAAGATGATGCGCCGGAGCATGATCTGCACGACCTCCCACCGCCGGTCGCTGATGTACATCATCGCATTGAAATAGCTGTTCCAGTGATTCACCGCATAGAAGAGCGAGACCGAAGCCAGCGCAGGCGCTGAGAGCGGCAGCATGATGCGCGTGAAGATCTGGAGGTCGTTGGCTCCATCTATGTAGGCCGACTCCTCCATCTCCTGAAGTAGTTCATGATGATCAACATGTTGAACATATTGATCGCCCCCGGGAGCCACAGCGCCCAGTAGGTGTTCTTCAGGCGCAGGATGTTGGCGATCAACAGGTAGTTGGGCACCATGCCGGCGCTGAAGAGGAGCGATACAAGCACCATGGCGAAGAGGGCCTTCTTCCCCTTGAAGTAGGGACGGCTCAGCGGATACGCCAGCGTCGTCGAGAAGAACATGTTGATGGTCGTGCCGACGACGGTGACGATCAGGGAGTTGCGCAGGCCGCGGAAGATGTCACCATTGGCGAAGATGTACTTGTAGGCGTTGAAGCTGATGGTCTTGGGGAAGAGGAAGAAGGGACGTTCGATCAGCTCACGGTCCGTGGCGAAACTGCCGGCAAAGATGTAGATGAACGGCAAGAGCGTGATGAGGGCGAACGATCCGACGATGATGTAGATGATCACCTGGGCGAACATGTCCATCCGGCTGCGTTTGACCAGGGCGTGCTTGAACTTTGGCATGCTGTCCCCTCCCTTAATAGAGGCCCGAAGAGCCGAGCCGCTTGGAAAGGCTGTTCGAACCGATGACCATAAACATGCCGACCACCGACTTGAAGAGTCCCATGGCGGTCCCGAGCGAGTAGTTGCCGTTGACGATGCTCATCGTGTAGATGTACGTGTCGAACACATCGCTGACCGATCGGTTGAGTGAGTTCTGCATCAGGAAGATCTGCTCATAGCCGGTGTTCAGCATCTGGCCGAGCTTGAGGATCAACATGATGACGATGGTACCGGCGATGCCGGGCAGCGTGATGTTCCACAACTTCTGCCAGCGGTTGGCGCCGTCAACGGTGGCCGCCTCGTAGAGCTGTGGGTCGACCGAGGCGAGCGAGGCGAGGTAGATGATCGTACCGAAGCCCGTCTCCTTCCACATGCTCTGCCCCAGCAACATCGGGATGAAGGCCTTGGGAGATGAGAGGACGTTGGGCATGTTGGGGAAGACCTGCTTGATGAGCATCATGAGGATGCCATCCTGCGCATTGAACATCTGGAAGGTGATCGAGCCGACGATGACCCAGCTGATGAAGTGCGGGATGTAGACGATCGTCTGCGTCGTGCGCTTGAAGGCTTGGCTCTGGATCTCGTTGAGCAGGAGCGCCAAGATGATCGGAGCCGGGAAGTAGAAGATCAAGCTGCTGATGTTGATGGCCAGGGTATTGCGCAGGACCCGCCAAAAGTCGGGGCCGGTGAAGAGGCCGCGGAAGATGTCGAAGCCAACGAACTCACTGTGGATGAAGGCACCAAACGGGCCCGAGCCGCTGTATGGGCTGAAGCGCTGGAAGGCCATGATCAACCCCAGAAGCGGCATGAAGACGAAGATGAGCATGTAGATGACGCCGGGAATTACGAAGATATAGAGCCATCCATGGGCGGAAAACTCTCTCCGCCACGGTGAAGAATCCGGCCCGACTAGAGACAATTGACTCTTTGGCAACGGCCTCGCCTTGGTATGTGTTCCCATCCGCCCTCCATGGAATTCCGTATTATAGAATGCAGTTCCATGGAATTATAACATAGAAAAATATAGCCGCCCGTCACGATTCATTCATATATTAGCACGATTCTGTCATGGTTTAAAGAAAAACAGCGCAAAATTCGATGGTTCGTGGAGAAATAAGACCCGGCCGAAGCCGGGTCTGTGTAGGTGAGATGGAAATGATCAGTCGTAGAGCAACCCCTTGATGTCCTCATCGTCCATGTTGTTCTTGTCCCAGAACTTCGCACCGGTGTCGATGTCTGCAACCGGCT
>LVBF01000065.1 GCA_001604325.1 Spirochaetales bacterium Spiro_04 | reverse complement strand
GACAGCGATGCGCTGCGCGTCGGGCAGAAGGTCATCGCCATCGGGAATCCGTTCGGCTACGACCGTACGATGACGGTGGGCATCGTCAGCGGGCTGAACCGTCCGGTGAAGTCGTCCGACGGGAAGATCATCATGAACGCCATCCAGACCGATGCGACCATCAATCCAGGCAACAGCGGGGGACCGTTGCTCAACGGCCACGGCGAGGTGGTGGGCATCAACACCTCGATCTATTCGACCACCGGCAGCTCCCAAGGGCTCGGCTTCGCCATCCCGATCGCCACCGCGCTCACCGTGGTCCCCGATTTGATCACCAGCGGCAAGGTCAGCCGTGGATGGCTCGATGTGGCGGCGGTCCAGCTCTCCGCCCAGCTGGTCAGCTACGCAAAGCTGTCGGTCGACGAGGGGGTGCTGGTCAGCCAGGTTGCCCCAGGCGGCTGGGCCGAGAAGGCGGGGATCCAAGGGGGGACGCAGGCTGTCCAATACGGCTCGTCGCTGCTCTACCTCGGCGGCGACATCATTACGAAGATCGGTGATGTGAAGATCAGTGACCTCAACGACTTCTATCTCGCCCTGCTGCCGATGCGCAGCGGCCAGAAGGTGGAGGTCGAGGTGAATCGCAAGGGTGAGACGAAGCGGTTCACCGTGCAACTCATAGAGAGGACGGCGCAGCACGTCGGCGCCTTGGTGCGATAGGGATGAGCGATATCACGGTTGACCAGCGATGGGGCGGAGAAGCCATCACCAACATCCATGGCGATGTCCCCTACCTTGAGAGGAAATTCAAGGTGGAGGCCCCCTTCGAGCCCTCGGGCGACCAGGCGCAGGCGATCGAGCGCCTTTCCGATGGGGTCGTCAGGGGGGATCGCTACCAGACGCTCAAGGGGGTGACCGGCAGCGGCAAGACCTACACGATGGCCAAGATCATCGAAGCGGTGCAGCGCCCGACCTTGGTGCTCAGCCACAACAAGACGCTGGCCGCCCAGCTCTACCGGGAGTTCAAATCATTCTTCCCCAACAATGCGGTGGAGTACTTCGTCTCGACCTACGACTACTACCAGCCCGAGGCATATGTGCCGGGCAAGGACCTCTACATCGAGAAGGAGACCGACATCAACCAGGAGATCGACCGCCTGCGCCTCAGTGCGACCTTCTCCCTGATGGAACGGCGGGATATCATCGTCGTGGCAACGGTCTCCTGTATCTTCGGCTTGGCGAACCCCGTCTCGGTGCGCGATATGGTCTACACCTTCCGCCGGGGCACTCCCTTCAACCACAAGGAGATCCTGGGGCAGCTGGTGCGGATGCAGTATGAACGCAACGATGCGATCCTCAAGCGCGGCGCCTTCCGCGTCAAAGGCGATACCATCGAGATCTGTCCCTCCTACCTGGAGAATGCGGTGCGCATCAGCGTCGACTGGGACGAGATCGCCCAGATTCAGTGGTTCGATCCGGTCAGCGGGGAGAAGCAGGAGAGCGTGGAGAGCTACACGCTCTATCCCGCCAAGCAGTTCGTCATGCCCCCCGAGCAGGTCCAGGCGGCCATCAGCCGGATCCGCGGTGAGATGGAGGAGCAGATCGAGTACTTCGAGTCGATGGGGAAGCCGCTGGAGGCTGAGCGCATCAAGACGCGGGTCGAGTACGACCTGGAGATGCTGGAGGAGATCGGGTACTGCTCCGGCATCGAGAACTACAGCCGACCGCTCTCCAACCGCAAGGTGGGCGAGCGCCCCGCGGTGCTGCTCGACTACTTCCCCCCGGACTTCATCACCTTCATCGACGAGTCCCATGTGACGCTTCCCCAGGTCGGCGCGATGTACGAGGGGGACCGCTCCCGGAAGCTCAACCTGGTCAACTACGGCTTCCGCCTCCCGTCGGCGCTGGACAACCGGCCGCTCAAATACGCGGAGTTCGTCAATGTCATCGGCCAGCGCCTCTATGTCAGCGCCACCCCGGGCAAGACGGAGCTCAGTGAGAGCAGCCAGGTGGTGGAGCAGATGATCAGGCCCACCGGCCTGCTCGACCCCAAGATCGACGTACGGTCGACCGAGGGCCAGATGGAGGACCTCTACGGCGAGATCCGCAAGACGGTGGCCAAGAAGCAGCGTGTCCTGGTCACCACGCTGACCAAGAAGATGAGTGAGGAGCTCACCGACTACTTTGCCTCCTTGGGCCTGAAGGTCCGCTATCTGCACAGCGAGATCGAGACCATCGAGCGGGTGGAGCTGCTCAGGGACCTGCGCCTCGGCGTCTTCGATGTGTTGGTGGGCATCAACCTGCTCAGAGAGGGACTGGACCTGCCCGAGGTCTCCCTCATCGCCATCCTCGATGCCGACAAGATCGGCTTCTTGCGCTCCACCACCAGCCTGGTCCAGATCATCGGGCGGGCGGCGAGGAACGCGGAGGGGAGGGTCATCATGTACGCCGACCGGATGAGCAGTGCCATGGAGGAGGCCATCGGGGAGACGGAGCGGCGTCGCGCCGTCCAGATGGCCTACAACGAAGAGCACGGCATCACGCCCACCACGATCATCAAGGCGGTGCAGGACATCATCGAGCGGGAGAAGGAGGATACCCGCGAGGTCCAACAGCAGGACATCTCCATCCTCAAGGGCGGCTACAACCTCTTCTCCGCCTCCGACCGCAAGAAGTACGTCAAGGCGCTGGAGAAGGAGATGCTCGAGGCCGCCAAGAACCTGGAGTTCGAGCGAGCCGCGGTGATCCGAGACGAGATCGTCGCGGTACGCGACGGACAGTTCATCACTTGACCAGCACGAGGTCCAACGGACCTCCACTGATGTGGGGATGCTGGTACCAGAGGCTGAACTCGCTGCTGGTGGGGATGTGCTGGTGCGAGAGGATATACCCATAGAGCCAGTCGCTGCTGATGAATGGCCGTCTGAGGGCCAAGCGCCGGCCTGTACACTCCCATCCCAACCCCTCCAAGAGGGCCGCGGTGAAGTAGCCGTGGGTATGGCTCCCGGCAAGCGGTTCACCGCTGGTGTGGTCGCAGCTGGTCGCACTGAGCACAAACACCCCCGGCCCATATGATGCATCGCTGAAGTAGCATCGGTATGCGTCTTCGAAGATCTCCCTCTCTTCGACAATCGAGACTGAAGAGTCACCATCGTGGACGAAATTTCCGCTGTAGCAGCTGTCGAGGATCAAGAATACCGCCGCCCGGCTCTGCGCCAAGAGGCGGAAGAGCTCATCCACAGCCAAGAGCAACGAAGTATCCACCGTCCCCGCCTCCAAGAAGATCGTCCCCTCATCAGTGGGCGCCAATACCAATGACCCATCCTCCAGGCCATGGCCACTATAGCTGATGATGAGCAGGTCAGAGGCTTCCAGCGTGGTGATCCAATGCTCCAGACGTCCAAGGACCCGCTCCTTGGTGGGGATGGAGGGGGACGAACTGCCTTCATAGACCCACACCCCCTGCTCATCGAGCACGCCGCGCTGC
>LVBF01000064.1 GCA_001604325.1 Spirochaetales bacterium Spiro_04 | reverse complement strand
CCGTCTCCGAAGCCGACGCTCTTGATCTTGTGGTCCACCATCCACTGGGCCGTCTCGCCGTTGACGTAGAGGCGCTTGTCCTGGTCGGTGTTGGTCAGGGGGGTGAACGGAGGGATCCGGTGGGGGGAGTCGAAGATCAGGACATCGCCCTCCTGGATGAGCGGCAGGGCGACCCGGTCGAGATCGGCACGGGTGATATAGGAGTTGGGGGCCAGGTCGGAGAACTCGATGTACACGCCCCTGCCCATGAACGAGGTGAGCGGCAGCGCCGACACATCCGGCCACGCATCATCATGATGGTACGGACACTCGCAGTGTGTCCCCAAATGGCTCGTCAAATCCATGATGGTGTGGTAATCGGGGATCAGTCCCCCGGTATTGAAGCGATAGAGATGACAGCGCCGACTCTCACTCGCCGGATCGAGCGGCTTGGTGAGATCGATGACCCGCAGGGCTCCCAGTGAATAGACTGACATATGCTCCTCCTCATTGCAATCGATTGCAAGAAAGAGCATAGCATGCATCTGCGAAGAATGCAATCGTTGTGTAGCATTCGTGGATTGGCACCGAATATTGACGGAGCGGGGATTATCAGCGGATAATGGGGAGGAGATATCGATTGCAAGACTTCGTGATGCAAAAAGGCAGGAGCGCGTGGGAAAGGTCACCATCTATGAAATCGCAAAGCAGGCTGGAGTCTCCGTAAGCACCGTCTCCCGCGTCGTCAACAACAAGGCGAACGTCAATGAGAAGACGCGAAAGCGGGTGCTCGCCCTGCTGGAGAAGAACAACTACAGCCCCAATGTGGCGGCGCGTGGCCTCGTCACCCAATCCTCCAAGATGATCGGCATCCTCTTGACCGACTTGAGGACGACGCACCACACCGAAGGAATATACTATATCCAGCGGGAGCTGGAGGAGTGCGGCTACTGCTTCTTGATCATCAACACCGGGCGCGGTGATGAGGAGAAGGCGCAATCTGTCAAGATCCTCAGAGAGCGACAGGTCGAAGCGGCGATTCTCATCGGCTCGACCTTCCAAAGCGAGGCGGTCAAGGAGGCGATCGCGACCTACATGCCCACCATCCCCGTCTTCCTGGCAAACGGACAGATCGACCTTGAAAACTGCTACTCCGTCGTCGCCGATGACCAGACCGGCGTCTATCGCGCCATGGAATACCTTGCCCAGCGGGGCAGACGTTGCCCGGCGTTCCTCGTCGACTACCACACCCCCAGCAATGAGGCGAAGGAGAGGGGCTTTCGTGACGGGTGCGCCCACTTCTTCCCCCACTCTCCGGAGCCGATCATCCGGGAGGCGGGCACCGATGTGGCAGCCTACGCGGCTAGCGCCAGGGAGCTGCTCACCTCCCATCCCGAGGTCGATGCCATCATCGCCTCCGAGGATGTCATCGCCGCGGGCGTGCTCAAGGCGCTCAATGAGGAGGCGATCTTAGTGCCTGAGCGTGTGGCGGTCATGGGCATCAACAACTCAGCCCTCGCAGAGCTCGTCTCCCCCTCCCTCACCTCCCTCGACAACCGGCTGCTCGACCTCAGCATCACCATCGCCCACAACCTGCGCTCGGTCCTGCAGGGCAAGGCGGCGGCCAAGCACACCATGATGTATTCCACGATCAGAGAGCGCGAATCCACCTGATGGGAACCCATCACCGTCGGTTGGGAGGACGAACCACCCCCTTTTTGCCACGATTCACTTCACCCGTTCCCACTCTTGGGCTATAGTATGGGCCATGTGGATCATCATCATCGCTGTCATCGTCCTGTTTCTCATCTGGAACATCACCCTCTTCGGCTACAAGGACCGCGCCGTCCACCCGATCGAGAGCGATGAATCGAAGGTCTTCTGCCCCGAGGCACGCCCCATCGTCCTCAAGAAGGAGGGGCATAGCGGCGCCATCCTCCTGGTGCACGGCTTTCCCGCCACCCCCTCCACCTACACCTACAGCAGCCGCGTTTTCTTCGAGGCGGGCCTCGATGTCTATGTCCCGCTGCTGCCCGGCTTCGGCACCGATCCCAAAGAGTTCGTGAAGACCACCTTCACCCAGTGGTTCGACTACCTCTGTCGCTACTACGAGCATCTTCGAAGCGAGTATGAGACGCTCTCCGTGCTCGGCATCTCGATGGGCGGCATGATGACGCTCAAGATCGGGGAGACGTACTGTGGTGGGCCCAAGGCCCCCGACAAGCTCGTCTCCATCGCGGCCCCGGTGGTGTACAACTCGATGAAGGACGGCATCATCACCGACTGGAGGCAATCCTTCTTGCGCACCGTCGCCCTCTTTACCCCCTCCATCGGGGCGAGGACCACGGCCGGCAAAGAGAAAGGCGAGGACGGCAGCCAGGATTGGTACGGCTACAACGGCCTCTTCCTCCGCCCCGGCCTCTCCTTGGTGTACGCCATGAGGCAGGTGAGACGAGAGCTGGGCCAGATCAAGTGCCCCCTCTTCGTCATCCACGACCGGGGCGACTCGACCGTCCCCTTCGGCAACTGCGAGATCATCGAGCGAGAACAGCAGAGCACCGACTTCAAGATCCTCAAGACGGAGATGCCCCCGATGGGCCACAGCCGCCATGCGCTCTTGACCTACTACTCGGTGCAGGCCGATCTGACACAGCGGATCATCGCCTTCCTCTTTGACAAGGAGACACCCCATGACCAAGCGTAAGGATTACATCAGCTGGGACGAGTACTTCATGGGCGTCGCCGTCCTCTCCTCGATGCGCAGCAAGGACCCCAACACCCAGGTGGGGGCGTGCATCGTCAACGAGGAGAAGAAGATCGTCGGGGTGGGCTACAACGGCCTGCCCATCGGCGTCAGCGACGATGAGGCCCCCTGGCAGCGCGACGGCGAGTGGCTCAATACCAAATACCCCTACATCTGCCACGCCGAGCTCAACGCCATCCTCAACTCCACCAGCAGTCTCAAGGGGTGCCGCATCTACGTCGGTCTCTTCCCCTGCAACGAGTGCGCCAAGGCCATCATCCAGTCGGGCATCCGCGAGGTGGTCTACCTCAGCGACAAGTACGCCGACGAAGACAACACCAAGGCGAGCAAGTGGCTCTTCGACCAGAGCGGGGTGCGCTACCGCCGCCTCGTCCCCGCCCACACCACGCTACAGGTGGACCTGGCATGAAAGTCCTCTCGGTCTGCCTCAACCCCACCTTCCAATACACCCTCTGCATCCCCGCCCTCACCCTCGGCGAGGTGAACCGGGCCACGGCCCACTACCTCGATGTCGCCGGCAAGGGGATGAACACCGCCCGCATCATCACCCAGCTCGGTGAAGAGGCGCTCTGGCTCAGCCACCTCGGCGGGTCGCGCATCGCTGAGATGCTCGACCTCTGCAGCCGGGACAACGTGGAGGTGCTCTGGGCGGACAGCAAGCGTGAGATGCGCAGCTGCATCACCATCCTCAGCGACGGGGCGACCACCGAACTGGTGCAGGAGCCGTACCCGGTCGATGCGTCGGTGGAGCGTCCCATCCGCGAGCTCTTCGAGGCGAACTATCGATCGTGCGACGCCATGGTCATCGCCGGCACCCGGGCCCCGGGCTACAGTGAGGAGATCTACATCGACTTCGTCCGCATGGCCAAGGCGGCCGGCCTCTTCGTGCTGCTGGACATCAAGGGCGACGACCTCAAGGCATGCCTGCCGTACGGGGTGGACGTCATCAAGCCCAACCTCAGCGAGGCGGCCCAGACCTTCCTCTCCCTCGAGGTCGGTGAGACGGAAGACACCAGCTCCCTCAAGGAGAAGATCGTGCCGTTCATGGCTGAGATCTATCGCACCTACAAGACGGCCAGTGTCTTCACCCGGGGCGGCTTCGATGTGTGGGCGTACGGCCCCTCCTTCTTCACGGTCCCGGTCGAGCGCGTCAAGGCGGTCAACACCATCGGCAGCGGCGACAGCTTCAACGGGGCGCTGACGGTCGAGCTGCTGCGCGGCTCAGATTTGCAACACGCGGTGGCGCGTGCAACCGCGGTTGCAACAATGAATGCGAAAACCCTGCGCCCCGGGACGATCATCGACCGGGGAGAGCGTTGCATAGAGCGCAACAGTGAACAATCGCATTGAGTAATCACGTAATTTGCAACAAATATTGCGAGTAAATAATAAATATCCCAGCATAAAACTTATCTTCCTCTCAGTAATGAACCGTATATGATAAATACTATTCGTAATTTCTTTTGACAGGTATCGCTTCTCAACCTATACTGAGATAAATATCCTCCCACCTGGTGGGAGGCACCCTGTAGAGGAGAACCCGTATGAAGAAAACCTTGACAATCCTGCTCTGCCTTGTCCTTGTGACCAGCTCCCTCTTCGCCACCGGCGCGAGTGAGAAAGCGCCGGTGAAGAAGGACTCAAACGTGGTCAAGATCGCCCTGATCATCGAGAACACCATCGATGACAAGGGGTGGTGCCAGTCCATGCACGACGGCATCACCGAAGCGATGCAGAAACTTCCCGGTCGCATCGAGTACAGCTACACCGAGAAGATGAACCTCGTAGACGCCGGTACCGCCGCCCGCCAGTACGTCGCCCAAGGCTATGACATCATCATCGCCCACGGCGCCCAGTACAAGAACCTTACCCTCGAAATGGCCGAGGAGTACCCCGATGTGACCTTCGCCTTCGGCACCTCCAGCGAGAAGGGCCCGGCCAACGTCTTCACCTACATGCCCGAGAGTGAGGAGACCGGCTACCTCAGCGGCCTCATGGCCGGCATGACGACCAAGACCAAGATCCTCGGCCTCGTCGGTCCGGTGGACAGCGGGGATGCCGCACGCTACAACCGCGGCTTCGTCCTCGGTGCGAAGGCCATCGACCCCTCCATCCGCGTCATGGTCGCCCACTCCGGCTCCTTCAGTGACTTCGTCAAGGCCGGGGAGATCGCCCAGTCGCAGATCAAGGCCGGCGCCGACGTGCTCACCGGCAGCAGCCAGCAGGCGCTCGGCGCCCTCCGGGCCGTCGCCGACCACCCCAACGCCGACATCTGGTGGGTGGGTCAAGAGACCGCCCAGCTCGGAATCCCCGAGGGGTACAAGGTCATCGGTGCCTCGGCATACAACTATGCCGCCGTCATCATCGGCCTCGTTGAGAAGCTCGACAGCGGCGTCAAGGGTGGAGAGGTCATCCCGATGAACTTCCATAACGGCGGCTTCAAGTTCGAGTTCAACCCCGCCCTGAAGAACAAGTGGGAAGGTGCCATCGAAGCGAAGGTCAACGAAGCCCTCGCCTCCTTCCGGGCCAAGAGTGGGACCATCGACTACATGACGGTCGACTACTCCAAGCTCTGATCTCACGGTCGGTGGCCATGATCTTCATGGCCACCGCCTCACCTCGCCTACGGAGAGTGACACCCCATGCACAGAATAACCAGCCTCAGGATGGAGCACATCACCAAACGGTTCCCCGGCACCCTCGCCTGCGACGACATCACCCTCACCGTCGGTGAAGGGGAGATCCTCGCCCTGGTCGGTGAGAACGGGGCCGGCAAGACCACCTTGATGAACATCCTGATGGGGCTCTACCAGAGCGATGAGGGGCGGATCCTCATCAACGGAGAAGAGGTCCGCTTCAGGAACCCCAACGACGCCTTCAGCGCCGGGCTGGGCATGGTCCACCAGCAGTACATGCTCATCGCCAACATGACGGTACTTGAGAACATCGCCCTCGGCTACAAGGAGGCGTGGTCTCCCCTCAAGCTCGACCTGGCCAAGGTCAGGGGGCGCATCGTCGAGATCTCACAGAAGTACGGCCTCGCCGTCGATCCCGACGCATACATCTGGCAGCTCTCGGTGGGCGAACAGCAGCGCGTCGAACTGGTCAAGACCCTCTGTCTCGGGGCACGCTTCTTGATCCTCGACGAGCCCACCAGCGCCCTCACGCCCCAGGAGACCGACGAGCTCATCATCCTGCTCAGGCGCATGAAGAGCGAGCTCTCCATCATCTTCATCAGCCACAAGCTGCAGGAGGTGAAGAACCTCTGCGACCGCCTGCTCATCCTCCGCCACGGGGCGGTGGTCTACGAGGGGGAGACGGCCGACCACTCGATGGCCGACATCGCCGCCCTGATGACCGGCCACGAGGTGGAGTTGCCGGTGAACGAGGAGGAGGCGTGCAACGGCACCGTCGTCCTCGACCTCAAGGACGTGAATGTCTTGAGCGACCGCGGCTTCCTCGCCCTCAACGACTTCAACCTCTCGGTCCGCTGCGGCGAGATCGTCGGCCTCGCCGGCGTCTCCGGCAACGGCCAGCGTGAGCTCGCCGAGGCCATCAACGGGCTGCGGCGGGTGGAGAGCGGCCAGATCCTCTTCTTCGGGGAGGACATCGCCAACAAGAGCCCCCACCACATCATTGAGGCAGGCATGGGCTACATCCCCGAGGAGCGCAATACCGAGGGCATCGTCCCCTCCTTCAGCCTCAAGGAGAACCTCATCCTCAAGGACACCGAACACGACGAGTTCGCCCACCACCACTTCCTCAAGAACAAAGCCATCGATTCCAATGCCACCGACCTCAGGGTCAAGTTCGACATCCGCAGCCCCAACACCTCGGTGGCGGCCGGCTCGCTCTCCGGCGGCAACATCCAGAAGGTGATCCTCGCCCGGGAGATCAGCCGCAGGCCCAAGTTCCTGCTCGCCGTCTACCCGATCCGGGGCCTCGACCTCGGGGCGGCCGAGTTCATCCACACACAGCTGCTCGAGAAGCGGCGCGAGGGCGTCGGAATCCTCCTCATCAGCGAGGAGCTTGATGAGATCCTCGACCTCAGCGACCGGGTGGCGGTGATCTTCAAAGGCAAGATCCAACAGGTCCTCGAACGCAAGGACGCAAACCGACGCAAGCTCGGTATCTTGATGGCAGGAGTACACGATGACCAGACAGTTTAAACTCATCTACCAGATAGCGATCATCCTCTTGGCCATCGCGGCGGCCATGGCCGCCGGCTCGATCATCCTGCTCACCATCGGAGCCGATGTGGGCAAGACCTACCTGGTCATCCTCCTCGAGCCGCTCAAGACGACGCTCCAGATCAGCGAGGTGCTGCTGAGGGCCATCCCCCTCTCCATCATCGCCCTGGGCATCAGCGTGGCGTACCGCAGCGGCATCATCAACATCGGCGCCGAGGGGCAGATGATGATGGGCATCCTCGGCACCACGATGGTCGCCCTCTCGCTGCCGGATCTGCCCAAACCCCTCCTCATCCCGCTCGCCCTCCTCACCGGAGCGCTCTTTGGTGGGGCGTGGGGCTTCATCGCCGGCATCCTCAAGGCGAAGCTGCAGGTCAGCGAGCTGCTCTCCACCGTCATGCTCAACTACATCGCCGCCCAGTTCTACACCTTCATGCTGCGCGGTCCCTTCCTCGACCCGGCGGAGAAGACCCTCGGTGGGGCCGGCACCCCGCAGTCGATGCGGTTGACGAAAAATCTCTGGCTGACACGCTTCATCCCCCGCACCCGCCTCCATACCGGCCTCTTCATCGCCCTGGCCCTCGCCGTCCTCATCTACCTGCTGCTCTGGAAGACCGACTACGGCTACAAGATGCGCGCCAGTGGGGCCAGCGGCCGGGCCGCGCGCTACGGGGGCATCAGCGTGGAGTGGTACCTGGTCGTCTCGATGGTCATCAGCGGGGCGTTCGCCGGCATCGCCGGAGCTGTCGAGGTGGCGGGGGTCCACCGCCGTGCCCTGGAGGGCATCACGGCCGGCTACGGATTCTCCGGCATCGTCGTCGCCCTCTTCGGCGGCCTCTCCCCCATCGGGATCATCCCCGCCTCCTTCTTCTTCGGTCTCCTCATCGTCGGCGCCGACATGACGCAGCGCCTGGTCGGGGTCCCGGCCAATATGATCAACGTCCTGCAGGGCATCATCATCCTGGTCATCGTCGCCACGAAGATGATCCTCGCCGACCCGTACCTGGCCGAGCGCGTCTGGCGCGCCTGGCAGAAGCGGGGCAAGAAACGTGTGGAGATGGAAGCATGAACACCGCAGTCAATATCCTGAGCCTCGGCATCCCCTTCAGTGTCGCCCTCCTCATCGCCAGCCTCGGCGAGATGTTCAACCAGAGGAGCGGGGTCTTCAACCTCGGCTGTGAGGGCATCATGGCGATGGGCGCCTTCCTCGGCATGCTGGTGCCGTACTCGGTGGGACAGGGCGGGCCGACGAGCGAGATCTTCAACATCCTCGGCCTCCTCTTGGCCATGGGGGTCGGCGCCCTCTTCGGCTGCCTCTTCGCCCTGGTCGTCGTCACCTTCCGTGCCCCACAGGGCATCGCCGGCATCGGGCTGCAGATGTTCGGCGTCGGGGTGGCGGGCACCCTCTTTCGCCACTTCATCGGCGGGACCCAGTCGGTGCCGGGCATCTCCACCTGGCCCATCCCCGGCCTCTCGGCCATCCCGATCATCGGCCCGATCTTCTTCAGCCACAACATCCTCGTCTACCTCGCCTTCCTCCTCGTCCCGCTCTCCTGGTACGTCCTCTTCAAGACCCCCTGGGGACTGCGCCTCAGGGCGGTGGGGACCAACCCCCGCGCCGCCGACTCCATCGGCATCAACGTCAACGGGGTCCGCTACCAGGCCCTCGCCGTAGGCGGGGCGCTCGCCGGCCTCGCCGGCGCCTACCTCTCCCTCTGCCAGGCGAAGATGTTCAGCGACGGCATCATCGCGGGACGCGGCTTCATCGCGGTGGCCCTCGTCTACTTCGGCCACTGGCACCCGGTGAAGATCATGGGAGGGGCGTTGCTCTTCAGCCTCGCCCAGAGCCTGCAGCTCGCCATCCAGGGGCAAGGCATCGCCTTCCCCTATGAGTTCGCCGTCATGTTGCCGTACGTGTTGGTCATCATCGTCCTCGCCTTCAGTCGGGAGAGCCAGTTGCTCGGTCCCACCGCGCTCGGCAAGCCCTTCAACCGGGAGAAACGGATTTAGCCA
>LVBF01000063.1 GCA_001604325.1 Spirochaetales bacterium Spiro_04 | reverse complement strand
ACGAACGCCCCGATGGCCCCATAGCGGTAGAGGGCGTAGAGGATGACGAAGCTCAGTGTGATACCCCAGGCGAAGGAGAGGGCGAACTCATACTGGTTGCTGAACGGAAGCCTCCCCGCCCCGATGCTCCGTGCTGCCATGGCGATGGTGTGGAAGACGAGGCCTCCGATGGTGGCTGCGATGGCCACCTTCTCGACCCGCTTGGAGAGGCGGGCGATCTGGATGAGGAAGAGCAGGGCGGCGACGACGTAGAAGGCAAAGGCGATGATGAATGTGATGTTCTCGATACTCTGGTACATAAGTGTCAATCCTTCCGTTTTACGGCCGATTTCACGCTCTGGTGGAAGACCCACCCGTTTCTCCGGCTCGAGGTATACAGCGTCCCTTCCTTATAGAGGAGGAAGCGTGGGTAGAGGTAGAAGCTTGCAAAGAGCCCCGCGATCATGATGATGAACGAGAGGAGCACGATGGGGTAGGAGAGATCCTTGCGCACCAAAAGGCCGGTGTAGGCGACGCTGTGGGTGAAGGAGATCTCCAGATCCTCATAGTGGATGTGCTGGTTTGGGGCGAGGATGTAGGAGCCGACCGGTTCACCGAATTCATAGAGGATCACGGCATAGTACGGGTCGATCTCCCGGTCGCTCATCTTCACCGGCTGGTCCCCGTGCCCGATGCCCAGCTCGGGGTAGTAGCCGTAGAGGTGGATGGTGAGGTGGTTCGGTTGGTAAAAGTAGCTGCCGCCGCTGCGCATCAAGCCGTCGACGACCACGTTGCCGCGTTCGCTCTCTGTGATGCGGAGGTTGCTCGTCCATCCGAAGTTTGCCTGGTAGAAGCCCAACCCCTTGTGGTGGAAGGGCTTGTTGACCCAGAGCTTGTCGCTTCGCCTCGTCCCGTCGTCGTCGAATACCGTGACGCTGCTGATGTACTGCTTCACCGCCCCGCTCTCCTCGAAGGTCATGGAGAAGTCGTCGAGGGTGAGGGTGAAGCCCTGATCCTCAAAGCGGTGCTGGTTTCCCGGCAGCAGGGTGACCATCTCTTCGCTCGAGCTCATGGTCCCGATGGCCCCGCCCAAAAAGAGGATGATGATCCCCACGTGCGTGATGGCGGCCCCGAGCACCCCATAGCGCATCTTGCCCGCCCGGATCTCACCGTCTTGTTGCTCAATCTTGAAGCGCTTCTGCTTGCAGTAGGAGAGGGCGGCCGCCTCATCGACTCCTTCGATGACGAACTCGCTCTTGGAGACGGCGGGGAAGAAGCTTGCCTTCAGCTGCCGCATCTGACCCTTGAGGGTCGTGATGGTGCAGAGCGTCAGGTTGACAGAAAAGAGGATCAGGAGGGTGACGAAGAGCGGGGAGCTGTACGCCTTGTCCAGGCTGAGGGCGAGGATGAGGGGGCCCGTCTTCGTGTAGCGCTCCAGATAGAAGCTCTGGGCGCTGTGCTGCGGCAGCAGCGTCCCGATGACGATATAGGCGGCGATGAGGATCAGGAGGGCGATGGCCACCTTCAGCGAGGATGCGAAGCGGATGATCTTTGATGTACGTTTCTTCATGTCTAGCCTTGAATATATCAGAAGAGCCATAAGTTTTCACCTCTGGCTCTTCTGAATTCTTAAGATTCAGCCCATCAATTTCCGCGTGCTGCCGGTACGGGCGGGATGACCTGCCAGTTGGCCAGGCTGTCCGTCTCCCGGAGGTCCTTCTCGCTGAGGAAGATCCTCGGGTTCCCGTGACACGAATCACAGCTCTCGCTCTGGAAGGTCAAGCGCTGGATGTTGTGTGTGGGCGAGTACTTCCAGTTCGATCTTTCGTCGAAGTTGGGGATCAGGTTCTCACCCGCCTCGATGAAGGAGTCGGCGGCCGTGGGCATGTGGCGCAGCGCCACGTACTTGTACGGTCGCTCCTCGGTCACGTTGGTGTTCAGCCCGATGCGGAAGAGGACCCTCGTCTCGGAGTGACTGGCAAGCGATTGGCGATCGTCCGCGATGGTGACGTGACACTCGAAGCAGTTCTGGTTCGCCGAGGCGTGACAGACCTGACAGGAGAGCAGATCGCCGTGGATGTTGTGCATCTCGGTCTGTGAGTTGCCGCTCACCGCATCCTCGTGACAGTCCGTGCAGGAGGGGAGGGTGCTCTTCTCCCACATCGAGGCGTACTCGACGCCGGTGCCGTGGAAGTTGCTCACGTCGTGGCAGTCGACGCAGGTGAAGCCCATCTCGAAGTGGACATCCTTGGTGAAGCCGACCGTACCCATGAACTCTCCGGCGTTCCGTGCACCGTGACATGCGTAGCAGGTCTGGTCCATCGGCGGGGTGCTGAAAAAGCGGTGCTGGTCGATCAGGCCACCGGCATAGCTGTCCGGTCGACTGACGTGACACTCTCCACAGGTGGCGTGGCAGTTCATGCAGTTGAGGTTGAAGACCTCTCCAAGCCCCTTGTGAATATCGTCGAGGGCGTTGGGGTCACCGGCAAAGTCAATGAGAGAGTTGGCGAAGCCCCGCACCGAGTAGTGCAGCGACTTGGCGTAGGTCTCAGTGGCCTCCAGGTGACACTGGGCGCAGATGCCGTTCACATCGGCGGACGGGGAGGGATTTACCCCGATGTGGGCGCGTGCAAAGCTCCCCTCATCACCATTGCCGCCGTGACAGGTTACACAGCCCAGCTGACCGTGGGCGGTGGACAAGAACTCAGTGGAAACCAGGAATTTTTCAAGCGCCGAAAACTCCGGCGCAGCAGGAGCTCATCCCCCTGTCTCTGCCGCGGCAGAGACGGGTGTGGCGAGGTTGTTGATCGGACCCACCTGGGTGTGGCAGGCGATGCACTTGCTGCTCGGCTGTGATTCCATGGCGACCGGTGAGGTGAAGCGAGCGGTAACCTGCACCGGTTGTTCGCTCTCTTTCTTCTTGCATCCGGTTCCGACCAAGAGCAGGAGCGCACCGAGTGCGAACAAGCTCATGTGGATTAATCTCTGTCGTTTCTTCCCCATCATCTCCTCCGTTCAGCAAAAAAACATCAGTGGTGATTCATTATTACCATATCGATAGAATTTTAACAACCAGAAATTGCGTATTCACGCCTCCGGCAGCTTGATCACCTGCCGCTGATCCCCGATGCGACGCACGAAGCCTCGCTCCTCCAGGGCATTGAGCAGCGGCAGCATGTACTTGCGGCTCACCGGCAGGTGCTCCTTCGCCTCGGCGATGGTGAAGGTGGCGCCCACCGCCTTGCCGGTGAGGATGAGGGATGCGATCTCAAAAAAGGTCCGGGCCGTGTAGACGGAGGTCGACTCGATGAAGACGAGGTGCCCCTTCTGCCTCAGCGTCCCGACAGCAGGCCTCTCCTTCTTCTCAAGCCACTTCACCGGATACCCCTCAAAGCCGCGCTCCTCGATCTTCTCAAGCAGAGCCTGTTCCTCGCCGCTCAGCGTCTCTTCTTGCTCGGCTGCCTCGATGTTCGCCCCCCGCACCACGATCTCGCCCCTCGTTTCAAGCTGCCGGAGCAGCGCGAGGGCGAGCGGGGCGGGCAGGCCGCTCTCCTGCTTGAAGGTCTCAAGCGGCACCGAGCCCCGACTCTTCACCGCAGCGTACAGGTTCTCAGCGATGGTGTGGAGCAACGACTCCTGTATGTACCACGCCTCGATGCGTGTGAAGGTCTCATCTCCGATGCGGAGTGTCTGCTCATCACGTGTCGCGGCTGCCCAGCCGGTGAGGGAGAGGGTGAGCAGGTCTTCGTCGCGAAGCAGGAAGTCGAGGTCCTCGCCGCTGCCGACCGCCCTCCCAATCTGCCGCTGTTGCTCTCGTGTGAGTTCCCGGGCCGTGACGACCGTGCCTGCGGCCAGGACGGTGGCCGATCCACTGCGGATCAAGACCACGGGTTCTCCGGCATACCACGGCCGCGCGTGCTCGACGGTGAGGTGGGCGAAGAGGGTGGGGGCGGAGAGTGGGCCATGGATATGCAGTGTGGCCCGGTCGTGCCAGGTGAGGGCGGCGATCTCGACCTCGCCGATGCGCTTCATCGTCAGCGTCTCATGATCCCAGATCGCCGTGATGAGCAGGTGGACTGATGGTGCGCAGGTGTAGAAGGAGGGGTCGAGAGTGATGATGGAGCCCTTGGCGAGCTGCTCCTTGGCTACGCCCTGCAGAGAGATGGCGATGCGGCTGCCGTCGCCCGCCTCCGTCACCGGTTGGGCAAACGATTCGAGAGCCTTGACCTTCGCCCGTTGCCGTGAGGGGAGGATGGTGACCGGATCCCCTACCGCCAGATTCATGCCCCTGAGCGACCCGGTTGCCACCGCCCCGATGCCGTCGATGAGGAAGCTGCGGTCGATGGCGAGGGCGGGGGGGAAGTGTTGCCGCTCCCCTGAGGCAAGAGATGCATCGATGGCGCTCAAGAGCGCATCGAGGCCCTCACCGGTGCGGCAACTGGTGGTGATGATGGGCACCGGGTGGCCAAAGATTGTACCGATATGACCCTCGATCTCTGCGCGGACAGCGTGGAGGCGATCGGCATCCACCAAATCCGCCTTGGTGATGACGGCGATGAGGCGTTTCACCCCCATCGCCTTGAGGATGGAGG
>LVBF01000062.1 GCA_001604325.1 Spirochaetales bacterium Spiro_04 | reverse complement strand
CACCGCCTCCTGGGAACTTAATTCCGCCCCCTCTTCGAGCACCACCGGCTCCGTCACCCCATCGACGGTGACACCCTCCAACCTCAGGTGGGCGTTGCGAACCCTGATGCCCCGCCCCTCGATGGGGGGAAGGCCCTCGTACATCTCACTCTCATCGATGTCCACCAACGCTGAGGATGCGAGGCCGAGGTGACAATCTTTGATGAGCAGATCGGTAACGGGTGCCTCGGGAAGCCCGACGATGAAGGCGGCCGAGGCGCGCACCCCGGTGGCGCGGCATCCCTCAACCCGTATCTTCCCGATGGAGGGAGTCGTCTCTCCCACCGGCTGTGCATCGAGGAGGAACGCAGATGGATCCTCACTACCGCAGCGATAGTACATGTTGATGGCAAGGGGACAGAGGTTGTCCCTCATCGTGAGGTTCGTGAAGGTGAGGTTCTCGATCCTCCCTCCCCGTCCCCTCCTCGTCTTGATCCTGATGCCGCGGTCGGTGCCATCGAAGCGGCAGTCGCGGACGGTGATGTTCGAGATACCGGCGGCGGTCTCACTGCCGATGACCGCTCCGCCGTGGGCGCGCTTGACGGTACAGTGCTCGATCAGGACATCGTGGGTCGCCACCCCGTTGGCGATGCCCTCCTTGCCGCTGCCGCTCTTGAGGGCGATGCCGTCATCCCCGACACTCACCGTGCAGTGGCGCACCACCACGTGTGAACACGATTCGATGTCGATGCCATCGGTATTGGGGGCATCGCTGGGATTCTCAATGGTCAAATTTTTGATCAAAAGATGTCTTGAATAGAGCGGATGGAGAGTCCAGAACGGACTGTTGGCCAGCGTCAAGCCATCGATGACAATATTCGAGCTCTTGTAGATCTGCAGCAGTGGCGGTCGAAGGAACTGGATCTGCCTCCCCCCTCCGCCTCCACCCTGACTTCGATACCCAGGGTTCAGGGCGGCAAGTTCCCGTTCGATGGCACTCTCAGGTGTGCGTTGCGTTCCGCGTTTTTTTTGGAGCTCTTCCCACCACCACGCTCCGTTTCCATCGAGGAGCCCCGGACCCTCCAACGTGACGTCGGTGGAGTCGGTGACGAGGAAGAGGGGGTGCATCACCCAACAGTCGACCCCCTCCCAACGGGAATAGACGGGGCGGTAGCGCTCCGCCTCGGCGATGAACGAGAGCGCGGCGCCCGCTTCAAAGTGAATCGTGCACCCCACTGCCGTAAGGTGGAGGGGACCGGTGCGAAACGTCCCCGTGGGGATGATCAAGGTCCCTCCGCCGGAAATCGCACTGAAGGCGTTGGCAAAGACCTCGCTGTTGTCAAAGAGGCCGTCCCCGCACCCGCCGAACTCCTCCAAGTGATACTGCCTCATCACCACCCTCCCTGTACAAAGCCCTGCTTCGCCCGTACAATCACAGATATGAAACACATAGGAATCAGAGCCCACGACCTGGGCAGCTTCGCCTCAGCTGAGGCATTGGCCACCGCAGCCGCAGCGTACGGCCCTTCCGTTCCCATCCAGTTGGCATTCGCCAAGGTCATCACCCCACCCCCCCGCCTCACCGACGAGTATGTCGCATCCTTCGCCGAGGCGCTGAAGGAGCGGGGCGTATGGACCGCCGTCCTCGGCTGCTACATCAACCCGGTGCACCCCGATGAGGCGATCCGGGACGAGCAGCTCGCCCGCTTTGAGGAGCACCTCCGCCTCGCCCCGCTCTTGGGCAACCCCATCGTCGGCACCGAGACCGGATCGCTTGCACCCGACTGCTCCTACCACGTCCAAACCAGTGAGAGGCGGGTGCTCGATACCCTCTACCGCAGCATCGAGCGCTTGCTTGAAGCGGCGGTGCGCTACAAGAGCGTCATCGGCATCGAGCCGGTCAGCCGACAGCACACCATCAGTAGCATCGAGCGGATGCACGCCTTGGTCGAGCACTTCGATACCCCGCACCTGCGCGTCATCTACGATCCCGTCAACCTCGTGCCGTGGACCGGGATTCCGGAAAGCGACGGAACCTTCCGTCGTGTCCCCTCCGATGAGGCACAGGCCGCGTTCTTCGCCGCTGCCCTCGATGCCTTCGGATCCAAGATCGCGGCCCTGCACATCAAGGACTATCGCCTGGATGACCAGGGGTGGAAGATCGGGGACCTGATGACGGGAACCGGAGTCCTCAACTGGAAGCTCCTCTTCTCGATGCTCGACGAACGGGCCATCGAGAGCGTGGGACTCCTGGAGAACGCCCAACCCAAGACCATGGCAAAAACCTTGGCAACACTGGCTGCCTACTGAACACAGCATACTCCCCTCATTGGTCTCTTTTGAGGGGAGTATTTGTACAATTACGACCTCTTCGATCAGAAGAGGTATGGTTGGTCAAAGGAGACGGGCCGCTTATTGTCCCACAGGACCTTCTCCAGATAGGCCGTGTCCAACTTCAGTTGGGAGGCCAAGCGCAGCAACATCTGTTCGGGGATGAGGTTCTGCTCAAAGAAGAGGAAGGCGAGCGCCTTCTCGGCGATGTTGTCGACTCTCAGGGCGTTGAAGAGAATCTCCTCATCCTTCTTGCCGCCAAAGCGTTCGGTGAAGTTCGCATAGAGGCGCGACCGCTTGATATCGTCCTTCAAGGCGGAGAGTTCATCGACCAGCTCCCCCTCATCCCCCCGGCTCGCCTTCTCTCCAAGCGGCTTGAGGTGGAAGAAGGTGTACTCCTTGCCCGGCAGGTAGTGGTGCTCATCACAGCGGGCGGCATAGTTGGGCTCGAGGCGGCTCTCCTTGGTGGCGTCGCCGCCGACGATGATCAGGGGATCGAAGTAGAGGGCCGGGCATTCGACCCCGTCGACCTGGTAGTAGCGATACGTATAGAAGGCGTCATTGACGCAGTCGTGGTGTTCGCAGTAGGCGGTCAGCGGGATGACATCAGTGGCCATCTCCAACATCAGGCGGGCCGTCGAGTTGAAGAGGTCGCGGCGGAAGTTGAGGATCAGGGTGGGGAAGATGAACATCACCCCCCGCTCATAGCTGTGGTTGCGCACCACATAGGCGATGCGCTCATCAAAGAAGGAGGCCTCGTCGATGATGAAGGTGCCCACCGTGGGGTTGGCCTCGAGCACCCGCTCGAGGGCGAAGGAGTCGCGGATCTTGGCGATGTTCGGCCCGCACTGGATGTAGCCGCCCCGGTAGGCGAGCGCATCATCGGGGTAGTCGGTGAAGCGGGCCCCGTCGATCTCACTGCGAACGAAAAAGACCTTGCGCCGATCCACCTCCCCGCTTGAGGTGAGCTGGCGGACCTTCTCCCCCTTCTTCTGGGCGATCGAGGCGTCTCTCCACACCCGGGCGGCGAACTCGGTCTTTCCCGATCCCATGGGACCGATGACCAGAATCCGCCTGCCGGGGAGGGTAAAATCAAAGTGGCTGAAGGTGTCGTGGACAGCCAATGTCGGAAAGCCCAGACTCTTGAGAAAATCAGTGGCCTCCCCCGTTCCCTCAATGTGCGCCATGTTCCCCCTCGACGATGGCGATTGAAGATGACGCACCGATCCTCGTCGCTCCCGCCTCGATCATCGCTTTGGCATCCTCGTAGGTGCGTACTCCGCCACTTGCCTTGACCCCCATCTCGCTTCCGACGGTCTTGCGCATCAGGCGGACATCCTCGACGGTGGCCCCACCGCCGCCGAAGCCGGTCGATGTCTTCACAAAGTCGGCGCCGCTCGCCTTGGCGAGGCGACAGGCCCGGACCTTCTGCTCATCGGTCAAGTGGCAGGTCTCGATGATGACCTTCAGCTTCGCCTTGCCACAGACCTTCTTCACCGAGGCGATGTCGTGCTGGACCAAATCATCGTCATGACCCTTGAGATACCCGACGTTGATGACCATGTCGATCTCCTCGGCACCCGCCATCACGGCATCCTTGGCCTCATGGGCCTTGCTCTTGGTAGCCATCGCCCCCAGGGGAAAGCCCACTACGGTACACACCTTGACGTCGCTCTTCTTCAGCAGCTTCACGCACAGCTCCACCCAACATCCGTTCACACAGACCGAGGCGAAATTATACTTGATCGCTTCTTTGCACAGCTGCTCGATTTGAGCCTCGGTGGCTGTTGCGGCGAGCAAGGTGTGGTCGATTACTGCGGCGATACCCTCTTGTTGTTTCATAGAATCCCTCCTGGTAGATGGTGATGAAAGCTTACCCTAAAACCGGGGCCGTCGCAACGAGAACCTTGACGAAGCAGGGTGGGCTCTATACCCTTGACCCATGATTCTACAAACCATC
>LVBF01000226.1 GCA_001604325.1 Spirochaetales bacterium Spiro_04 | reverse complement strand
CAGGAGCTCGTTGAATCAATTGGAGCGTACCATGAGACAGTATAAGAGAAGCACGATCATGTTCGCCGCGATGGGAGCGGTGGTGGTCATCCTCGTGGCCACCGGCGCCTACCTCGTCGTCTCCCTGATGGTCTAGAGCAGGGTGATGCAGCTCGGGCGGTCCACTGAGATGCGGTGGGCCAGTTGTCCCAGTGCCCCGCTCTCTGCATCCCGGGGATAGACGGTGAGCGAGTTGCTGCTGGTGTTGGCCACGATCATGAAGCGCTCATCGCCTGCGAGGGCGAAGTCCCAGGGTTTCCGCTCGGTATAACACCAGCTGTGGCGGCTCAGCCACCCTTCCTTGACCGAGAAGATGGCGATGGAGTCATGCCCCCGGTTGCCGACATAGAGGAAGCGCCCATCGATAGAGAGGGCGATGGCGCTTGCCGTGTTCTCCTCCCCGAAACCGGGGGGGATGGTGGAGATCTGTTGGATCAGGGTAGGGGTCTTGCCCATCGCATAGACCAGCACCTCACTGCTGAGCTCGGCGCTGACGAAGAGGTAGCGCTCGTCACTGCTGAGGACCAGATGGCGTGGCCNNGAGGCGCAGCTCATTGCGGTAGTAGTGGATGGTGTCCCCACCGAGGTCGGTGACGAGCATCGAGGAGGAGCCGTCGACGAAGAGGGCGCAGTGTACGTGGCTGGACTCCTGCCGGTCGATGTGGATGCTGCTGTCCTCGTACTGCTCGCTGTAGTTGGGCAGCCCGCCATCCTCGAGGGCGATGAGGGTGAAGACACCGTCATTGTAGTTGCTCACCGCCAGAGACCTCCGGTCGGGGCTGAGGGCGAGGTGGCAGGGGCCGCTGCCGAGCGTCGAGGCGGTCATGACCGTCTCGAGCTGCAGATCCTCGTCCACTCTGTAGCCGAATACCTTCCCTTCATGGCCTTCCGAGACCGTATAGAGAATCCGCTTCTCCCTATCCCACGCTTGGTAGGTCGGCATCTCGATGCCGCCGACAGCGCGCTGGTAAGAGAGCGTGC
>LVBF01000061.1 GCA_001604325.1 Spirochaetales bacterium Spiro_04 | reverse complement strand
CCGGCGACGAAGGTGAACTTCTGCAACATCTCGAACTCGTTGACCAGCGAGGGCTCGATCATTACCAACGCCTACATCGTCAATTCGATCATCGGCGTCAGGACGATCATCGAGAGCGGTGCCTCCCTCGATGGGGTCTACTGCATGGGCGCCTCCTTCTATGAGACCGAACAGGAGAAGAAGGAGAACGCCAAGCGCGGCATCCCCAACGTCGGCATCGGCAAGGCCACGATCATCAGGCGGGCGATCATCGACCAGAACGCCCGCATCGGTGATGGGTGCCGCATCGGCATCGACGACATCCCGCGCAAGGAGGGAGACTTCGCCATGTACTCCATCCATGATGGGATCATCGTCATCAACAAGAACGCCGTCATCAAGAACGGGACGGTGATGTAATAGCGATCGGCGGGAGGGGACTCCCCTTCCCGCCTTTTTTATACCCACAAAAGGACTCGCACATGAAGGACTCTCCTGTGATCGACCTCGTAGCCACCGACCTAGATGGCACGCTTCTTGATGCGAATGGAGAGCTGCCACAATCCATTTTCCCCGTCATAGCGGAGTTGCTGCGACGGCAAAAGCGCTTCACCCTCGTCTCAGGCAGACCGATCATCTTCATGCAGCATATCGCAGAGGCGCTCCGCGTCGAGACGGCGATGGTCGCCTTCAATGGCGCGGCCCTCTTTCTAGGAGACACGATCATCGCCTCCGCTCCCTTCAGCATGGCGAGGCTCCGCCCCATCATGGAGGAAGCCGACCGTCTCGGGGCGACCGTCCTCTACTACACCGCGTGGGAGGCATTCGCCTTGAGAAAAACCGATTGGGTCACCCGTGCTGAAGAGACCATCCGGTGCTATACCATCGCGATCCCTACCGAAGAGGAGTGGACGGAGGCGGAAATCTTGAAGGCCGCCATCCTCTACCACAACGATGAGCGGATACACAGCGCCATCGACCCACAGCTCGACGCCCTCCAAGACGCCTTCTCATTCAGCCGCTACGGAACACGCTTTTGTGAGATCATGAGACGAGGCGTGGACAAGGCGTACGGATTGAAAGAACTCGCCGCACACCTGGATATTCCTCTTGCGAGAATCCTTGCCATCGGAGATGATGTCAACGATGTGACGATGCTGCAGGAAGCGGGCATCGGCGTCGCCGTCAACAACGCCCTTGATGAGGTGAAAGCGGCCGCTGACCATGTTACGAGAGCACAAAACACCGATGGGGTGATCGAGGCCATCCGCCTTTATAGCTGAAACACTGAAGGAGAGAATCATGAATACAGCACACACCAAGACACTGATCGCCAATGGAGAAGCCGTTCTCGGCATCGAGCTCGGCTCGACCCGTATCAAGGCGGTCCTCATCGACAGCAACAACCAACCGATCGCCCAAGGCGGCTTCGACTGGCAGAACAGCCTCATCGACGGAGTGTGGACCTATGGCCTCGATGAAGTTGAGCAGGGAATCCAAGCATGCTTTGCCTCCCTCAAGGTCGATGTACAGGAGCGATATGGTGTTCCCCTCAGCCGCCTCAAGGCGCTCGGCGTCAGCGCCATGATGCACGGCTACCTCGCCTTTGACGAGCATGATACTCTCCTGGTCCCCTTCCGAACCTGGCGTAACACGATGACCGAGGCCGCCGCCCAAGAGCTCAGCGACCTCTTTGACTACCCGGTGCCCGAGCGCTGGTCCATCAGTCACCTCTACCAGGCGATCCTCAACAAAGAGGAGCATGTACACCGCCTCGGTTCCCTCACCACCCTTGCAGGCTACGTCCACTTCCGCCTCACCGGAAAGAAAATACTCGGCACCGGCGACGGCAGCGGCATGTTCCCCGTCGACACCAATACCGGACAATACGATGAGGGCATGCTCTCCTCCTTCAGGGCCCTGGTCGCCCCCTACGCCTTCACGTGGGACTTGAAGGAGCTCCTGCCCACCATCCTCCCCGCAGGAGCGCATGCCGGAGAGCTCACCGAGGAAGGAGCACGCCTGCTCGACCCGTCCGGGGCCCTGGAAGCGGGCGTCCCCCTCTGCCCCCCCGAGGGCGATGCCGGCACCGGCATGGTCGCCACAAACTCCATCGCACCGCGTACCGGAAACGTCTCCGCGGGCACCTCGGTCTTCGCCATGGTGGTCCTCGAACATAAACTCTCCAAGAGCTACAACCAGTTCATAGACCTGGTCACCACCCCCGATGGCTCGTTGGTGGCCATGAGCCATGGCAACAACTGCACCGGTGAGTACGACCTCTGGATGCGTCTCTTCGGCGAGGTGCTGGAGACCATGGGCTTCTCAGCCAAGAAGGGCGAGCTCTACGATAAGATCCTCTCCGCTGCCCTGGAAGGCGATCCAGATTGCGGTGGGCTGCTTGTCTACAACTATCTCTCTGGTGAAACGAAAACCGGAATGCATGAGGGACGCCCGCTCTTCGTCCGGGAGACAAAGAATAATTTCACGCTCGCCAACTTCATGCGGTCCCAGCTCTTCACCGCCCTCGGTGTCATCCGCATCGGCATGGACATCCTCTTCGAAAACGAAGGCATAAAGATTGATACGATCACCGGCCACGGCGGTTTCTTCAAGACCGCCGAGGTCGGACAGAAGATGATGGCCGCAGCCCTGCACACCCCCATCAGCACGCTCACCACCGCAGGTGAGGGCGGAGCATGGGGCATCGCCCTCCTGGCAAGCTACCTGGTGCACGGCAAGGGAAGAACGCTCGCCGACTTCTTGAACAGCGAGGCATTCGCTGACGCCCAGGTCTCCACCATCTGTGCCACAGCAGAGGAGATTGAAGGCTTCAACGTCTTCATGAAGCGCTACAAAGACGGCCTCCCAATCCTGAGAGAGGCGATCAAAGTATTGAAATAAGGGCACGTACAATCATCACATCCCCCCTTCACACAAGGGGGGATGTGTATATACATATCAAGACTTATGTCAACATTTACCAATTATTTGTTATTTTAACTTGGATGAAATCAATATAAATAAAAAAAAACCAAGAAACTCAACACATATGACATCTCTCATTGTTCAGTACAGAAATGGCTAATTCTTAAAAACACCCCTTGCAAAACTTTATATAAAGGAATATTATATCTTTAGCATACATCAGAGACGGGACTTCATATACTACTAAAGCCAGAGGTTGATCTTGTGACTTATGTCACTTATGGTATTCAACGTAGATTCTTTTCCAAGAATCCTCATCTCTCCGCTCGTATCAGTATACTTCTTGTGCTTTTCTCGTCGAGCCAACTACGTAAGACGAGTACGCACGAGCAAGCACAACTGCAGGTCCTGCATCCCCGTCACGTCATCGCTCATGTCCGATGTATCATGAGGGCCACCACCGGCAGATGGCTGTCACGGTCAATCATCACGGTCCATATCTGAGAGCAGAGAGCGTAGCGTCGAGACAATCTCCTGGTCACTTGGGGCCATCGCATACTCCTTCAGCTCATTGAGAGAGACCCACCGCAGCTCGGTGTGGACGGTAAGGCGGGGCTTGAACGGTGAAGAGAGATGCACCAGATAGGCCTTGAGATGGTAGCGCGTCTCCTTGTTGATGAAGAAGTGGGAGTGGATGAGCCCCTCGACCTCGATCGCGAGGTCAAGCTCCTCGAGGAACTCGCGCTTCAGTGTCTCTTCCTCACTCTCACCCCAGCGGTTCTTACCGCCGACGAACTCCCACATCCCGCCGATGGAACCGCTCTCGATACGCTTTGCGATCAAGAAACGCCCGTCAATGATGAGCACGCCCGCGGTGGTGATTCGATTCTCCATCACCGTCCTCCTAGAGGAGCACGAAGTGCGGGATCAAGAAGTGGATGATGCACACACAGAGCGTCAGATAGCCGACGTTGCGCCGGTTGTGCTCCACATACTGTCCGGTGGCGTGCAACACTGAATCGCTCTCTCGCTCTCCATCCTCCTCCTCTTGCCCCTTGAGGCTCAGGTAGAGGTAGTAGACGGCAAGCGAGAGGACATTGACCATCGGAATGAAGTCGCCGAGTACCACCGGTCCGGGCTCCACCGGGAAGAAGGCAAGCAGAGCGGCGATGGCGAAGCCGAGGATGATCAAGATGAGGCGCACCCCCTTCTTCATGCGGAACTGATAACGCAACGACAGGAGTGTCGGAAAGCGCACTCCGTGGACATCGGCGAGGAGGAAGGCCGAGCCGTAGAGCAGGTAGAGGAGACTCAAGAGATAGGTCTGCATCATCGCTCCGCCTCCATCACCACACGGGCCACGTACTCGATGAGGCGCTCGCTGTCGTAGTAGCCCTCCGCTTCATGGGCGCGGCGGCCGGCTTCCTGGTGGACCTGTACACCGCCTCTGGCTGCAGAGAGGCCATCGCGGCTGGTTGCCCAGAGGGCGGCGATGATCGCGCCGAGCACATCACCACTGCCCGCCACGCCCAGTGATGGGTTGGATCCCTCATACACGAGAATTCCCTCTGTGGGGCCCACGATATGGACGAGCGAACTCTTGACGACCAACAGGGCATCGAGGCTGCCGGCCATCTCTTCGATCATGGCAAAGAAGCCTGATGGGGTGTGGTCATCCGCTATGCCAAGGGCAGAGGCTAGGCGCCTCAGCTCGCCGAGGTGCGGAGTGATGATCAGGGGACCGTGGGCGGGGACTCCTTCTGCTGCGATGAGCTCAGCCAAGGCGGTGATGCCGTCGGCATCGAGGACCATCGGCTTCTTCGAGAGGAAGAGCTCCCGCAGGAGCGCTCGTCTCCCGCTCCCCCACCCCGGCCCGACCAGGAGCACATCAAAGGGGGATGGGTCGACGGCATGAGATGAGCGCACCATCACCGACGGTGCCTCAGATGCGGCGATCTCCATGATCTCCTCATCGCAGCAGAGCGTCACCAGGCCGGCTCGCGAGGCGAACGCAGAGCGGCCTGCAAGACGCAGTGCACCGCTGTAGGCGCGGCTGCCGCCGAAGATCGCCACATGGCCCCGACTGTTCTTGTAGTCGTCAGCCTTCAGGGGAGGGAGCGACAGAGCCTCGTCGTCGATCTGCGCCACGGTGGGCAACCCTTCGATCATGGGGGGAGGAAAGCTTGGGTTCACGACGACGATCTCGCCACAGCGGCCATGGGTCTTGGGGTGGAACATCGCACTCTTGAGCGCCCCCATCGTCACCGTAAGGGTGGCGGTGACCGATGGAGCGTCGATAGCAACTAAATCGCCGAGACCGGAAGGGATGTCGATGCTGAAGACTGGCACACCGCTTCGGTTCACCAGAGAGACCAGCTCACTCGCCTCAGGGCGTAGCGGCCCCTTCAGCCCGGTGCCGGCGATGCCGTCGATGACCCAGTCGGCGTGCGCAACCGCTTGATCAACGTCTTTTCCCTCGATCATCACAATGCCGTATCCTTCGATGATCCGGCGTTGCACCGCCGATGAGGGGGAGATCCTTCCGTCGAGGAGGCAGATGGTCTGGTTGGTGTAGCCATCGTTGTAGGCGTAGCGGCTGACCACCAAGGCATCGCCGCCGTTGTTTCCCGCCCCGGCGAGGAAGAGCAGTGATGCATCGGTGTCGGTAAGACGGCCCTTGAGGCACTGCCACGCTTGGAGGCCGGCGCTCTCCATCAAGAGGAGGGCTGGGATCTTGGCTTCTTCCTGGGCACGGATATCAACGTCTGCGATTTCAGCGGCTGTGACGATTGGTCTCATGCATCTACTGTAGACCAGAGATTGAGAGTTTTCAACCAAGCGAGGCCCCTTGACAGCCCCACCCCTCCTCTATAGGCTGATGTTGTCCTGGGGTGGCCACAAGCCTGAGATTACACCCGTTAACCTGATCTGGATAATGCCAGCGGAGGGAGACAGTCACTAATCATTCAATCCCCATGGCAGACTATCATCATTGGGAGGTGCAGTATGAAACAGCATCGAGCCTTATGTGTAATGGTTGCCATCATCCTTCTGATCTTCCCCCTGTATGCACAGGGGAAGACAGAGCGGCAAGAACCTTTGGTAGTGTACGCCTACGATACGTTCACCGGCGATTGGGGCCCCGGCCCTGAGCTGGTAGCGGAGTATGAGGAGCGGTACCACACCACGATCAAGCTGGTGGGCAGCGGCGACGCGGTCTCCATGATGAACCGCCTGATCGCCGAAGGGAAGTCGACCCCCGCCGACGTGGTGATCGGCATCACCGACGACATGGCGAGCCGGATTCTGGACTCCAACCTCCTCACCCCCTACCAGAGCCCGCTTTTGGGTGAGATCCCCGCCTTCCTGCACTTCGACGAGAGCCACCGCCTCCTCCCCTTCGACTACGGCAACTACGGCTTCGTCGTCGACAGTGAGAAGTTGGAGCGGTCGCTCTGGCCGACCTCACTTGCTGACCTGACGGACAGCCGTTACAAGAACAAGATCATCCTCATCGACCCGCGCACCTCATCGGTGGGCCTGGGGCTCATGCTCTGGACGATCGAGGAGTTCGGCGACGGCTGGCTCACCTGGTGGGAGGCGGTCAAGGCGAACGTGTTGACCATCACGGAAGGCTGGTCGAGTGCCTATGGCCTCTTCACCGAGGGTGAGGCGCCGCTGGTCATCAGCTATACCACCAGCCCCGTCTACCACGTGCTCAACGATGAGAGCACCCGCTACCAGGCCTTGATCTTCCCCTCCGGCCACCAAGCCACGATCGAGGGGGTGGGAATCCTGGCCTCGAGCACGAAACAGGAGGAAGCCCAGCACTTCGTCGACTTCCTTCTCTCCGATGCCCAAGAGAACATCGCCATCGCCAATTCGATGTATCCGGCCAACGCCTCGACCGCGCTGCCGGCCGCCTTCGATTGGGCGCCCAAACCGCCTCGTTCGCTCTCCACGGACCGGACAAGGCTTGAAAAAAACCTCGAACGATGGCTTACTGAATGGACAGAGGTAATGAGTCGATGAGATCGCGAGCCGAGATGGAGAGGAGTGGCTTCTATCAGCGCCTGGCACTGCCGGCGCTGGTGGTCATCACCCTCTTCTTCTTGGTGCCGCTCCTCATCACCCTCTCCTCGGCCTTCATCGACGAAGGAGGCTCACTCTCCCTCGCTCCCATCATCTCCGTCTTCTCCAACCCGTACATTCACCGCATCATGCGCTTCACCCTCATCCAGGCCGCCATCTCCACGCTCGCCTCGCTGGTGGTCGCCCTCGCCGGTGCGTACCTCCTCTCCACCTACTCCTTCCGCTTCAAGCGCCTCATCCTCGCCCTCAGCGCCGTCCCCTTCGTCATTCCCTCGATCCTGGTGGTGCTGGGCTTCGTGATCTTCTTCGGCAACAACGGCTTTCTCAACACCGCCCTGATGAACATCTTCTCCCTCTCCGAGCCCCCGATCCGCATCCTCTACTCGTACAAGGCCATCATCCTCGCCCATACCTTCTACAACTTCCCGATCATCATGAACCTGGTCGCCACCTACGCCATGCACCTGGACCGCCGCCTCGAGGCGGTCTCCTACACCCTCGGCGCCTCCAAGGCCAAGACCTTCTTCTCCGTCACCCTGCCCCGCTTGCTGCCGGCCATCATCAGCGCCTCGAGCCTGGTCTTCCTCTTCTGCTTCAGCAGCTTCGCCATCATCCTCGTCCTCGGCGGGGGACCACGCTACACCACCATGGAGGTGGAGATCTACCGCCAAGCACGGATGATGGGCAATACCGGGGCGGCCGCGGCCCTCTCCCTCTTCTCCATCGCGGTGACCAGCCTCCTGCTGGTCGCCTACAACCGAAGCCAGCGCCGCCTCTCCAAGAGCGAGGCGTACCGTGAACCACTCTCCTTGGAGAAACGTCCCGCCGGCTTGGTGGGACGGGTCCTGGCCGTCCTGTACACCATCATCTCCCTCCTCTTCGTCCTCGCCCCGATCATCTCGGTCATCGTGCGCTCGGTGTACTCCTCCTCCACCGGCTTCACGCTGAAGTGGTACCGCCAGCTCCTCAACCTCGAACGCGCCACCTCCCACATGGGTTCGGCGCTCACTGCCTTGACCAACAGCCTCCTCATCGCCCTCGCCGTCTCTCTCCTCGCCGTCATCTTGGGTACCGGCTTGGCCGCCTCCATAGAGCGACGCAAGAAATCACGTGGCGCCTTGGAGCTCTTGGGTATGCTCAGCATGACCGTGAGCTCGGTGATCATCGGTCTTGGGTACTTCCTCATCTCCTCCCGCCTCCGCGGCAATGCGAGCCTCAGCTATACCCTGGTGGTCCTGGCCCATCTGGTCATCGCCCTCCCCTTTGTGCTGCGCGTCATGCTGCCTGAGTATCGCAAGATCCCGCTCTCCTATGCCCACAGCGCCTGGACACTGGGCAGCACCCCGGGCCATGCCTTCTTCTCCGTCGAGCTACCATTGCTCAAATCGGCGATGGTCAGCGCCGCCATCTTTGCCTTCGCCATCTCGATGGGGGAGTTCAACGCAACATTGACCCTCTCCTCCTCGACCATCATCACCCTCCCGATCGTCATGTACCGGCTCATCGGTTCCTATAACTACCAAGGTGCCTGTGCGCTGGGCACCATCTTGATCGCCGTCAGCGCGGTGGTCTTCATCGCCACCGGCACCGCCAAAGGAACACACCATGCATAACAGTGGCCTCGCCTGCACCCTCAATGCATCGTATGATGAGTTCACCCTCAACGCCGAATTTGCCATAGAGGAGGGGGAGCTCGCCTGCATCATCGGACCATCGGGGTGTGGCAAATCCACCACCCTGCAACTCATCGCCGGCCTGCTCCCGCTCACGGAGGGGAGCATCACGCTCCACGGCAACGACCTCACCTCCGTGCCCGTCCACCATCGCCAGATCGCCATGGTCTTTCAGGAGTACGCCCTCTTTCCCCACATGAGTGTGGCATCTAACATCGCCTATCCCCTCAAGCTCAGGCACCTCAAGAAGTCAGAACGGACCAAACGGGTCGCTGATTTGCTCACCCTCGTCTCCCTCGAGGGATATGAGAAGCGCAAGAGCGATGAGCTCTCAGGGGGAGAGAAACAGCGCGTCGCACTGGCCAGGGCATTGGCAAGCGACCCCCAGCTGCTCTTGCTCGACGAACCGCTCTCCGCCCTCGATGCGAAGCTGAGAAAGCACCTGCGCGAGGAGATCCGGCGCATCCATGACGAGACGGGCATCACCACCCTCTATGTCACCCACGACCAGGAGGAGGCGCTCTCCATCGCCGACCGGATCATCGTCATGCGGGATGGGACGGTCATGCAGAGCGGCAAGGCCGAAGAGGTCTACCATGCACCAAACTCCCTCTTCGTCGCCACCTTCATCGGCGATGGCAATACGTTGCCGGCCCACCTCTTCGCCGACGGTGAGGAGGAGCGAAGCGGCGTGGTCTTCTTCCGCCCCGAGGAGGCGACGGTCCAGATCACCGTCCCCGGGGAGCACCTCCCCCACCTCGCCTTCAACGAGGCGACGGTGGAGAGCTGTGAGTTCCAAGGGGGACGCTACCGCCTCCATACCCGCTGGCAGGGCTACCCCATCATCTGCTACAGTGAGCGCAGACCGAAGGGCAAGAGCATCAACCTCACGGTCAGGAAGAAGGATCTTCTCTACTTCGAGGACGGAAACGTCTGAAACATACCCCGACAGGGGAATACACAGACCAGGGGGGAGGGCTATACTATTGCCATGAAACGAGTGGCCTTCATCATCGCCCTGCTCTGTGTACTCTCCCCCCTGGCCGCCCATGAGGGCTATTACTACACCCTCTCCCTCTCGATCTTCCCCTACCTCTCCATCCCCCACTACGCGGACGACATCCCGATGC
>LVBF01000060.1:7668-7822 GCA_001604325.1 Spirochaetales bacterium Spiro_04 | reverse complement strand
TGGCGACGCCTGCAGTCTTGTTCATCGACGCCCCCTCCTCAGACTACCTGACCATCGCCTCAAGCTGGGGCGCGACGATGCTCACCTCTTACGGGACGCGCACCCTGCTCAAGCACACCATCGACCGGGAACGCCCGTATGTGGGCCAGCCGTC
>LVBF01000060.1:0-7620 GCA_001604325.1 Spirochaetales bacterium Spiro_04 | reverse complement strand
GACGGTGAAGATCACCGCGATCGCCACCTGGACGCTGGCCGGGAGCACGGCGATCCTCCGGGTGGTCGGCGGCAGCCACCACCTCACCGATGTACTGGCTGGCGCCGCCATCGGTTCGACCCTCGGCTTCTTGGGGCCCTGGATCACCAGCAAACTCGTGAAGGAGAACCCTGCCGCCCCCACGCTTTTCGTGGGGCAGACCGTCGCCGTGCAGGTGGCTCTGTAGGGCGTTGCATCAAGACAAAACAAGACCCCACCGCGGTGGGGCCTTGTCGTCTTCGCCGTTCGTTCACTTCTCCTTGATGTGGGCCAAGAAGTCTCGAAAGCCGTTTCCGTTCTCGTGGCGCACCTCGTAGTCGACCAGCGGGTAGTGCTCCATCACGTAGTCGATGTCCTTGTCCCCACGCCCCGAGAGGTTGACGAGGATCACGGCGTCCTTCGGCAGGTCCTTGGCCATCTTGATGGCGTGGGCCACCGCATGGCTCGACTCGAGGGCCGGGATGATGCCCTCCATCCGCGACAGGCCGTAGAAGGCCTCCACCGCCTCGCGGTCGGTGGCGCTCTCATAGTGCACCCGCCCGATGGTGTGCAGGAAGCTGTGCTGCGGACCGACGCCCGGATAGTCGAGGCCGCTGGCGATCGAGTAGACCGGCAGCGCCTCACCGCTCTCATCCTGCAGGAGCAGGCTCTTGAAGCCGTGGAGGATTCCCACCGACCCCTTGGTGACGGTCGCCGCATGGTAGGGGGTATCGAGGCCCTTGCCCGCCGGCTCGACGCCGTAGAGCTCCACCTCCTCGTCATCGAGGAAGGCGCTGAAGATTCCCATGGCGTTGGAGCCGCCGCCGACACAGGCGACCACGGCGTCGGGAAGGGAGCCGGCCATCTCTTGGATTTGACGCCGTGCCTCAACGCCGACGACGCTCTGGAAGTCGCGGACCATCATCGGGAAGGGGTGGGGGCCGACCACCGAACCGATGCAGTAGATCTGGTCGATCGGATCTTCAAGGTACGCCTCGAAGGCCGCGTCGACGGCATCCTTGAGGGTTCGGGTGCCGCGGGTGACGCTGACGACGGTGGCGCCGAGGATCTTCATCCGGCTCACGTTCGGCGCTTCCTTCTTGATGTCCACCTCGCCCATGTAGATGTCACACTCCAGGCCGAGCAACGCCGCTGCGGTGGCCAAGGCCACCCCATGCTGACCCGCGCCGGTCTCGGCGATGACCTTCTTCTTGCCCATCCGCTTGGCGAGCAGCACCTCTCCGATGCAGTGGTTGATCTTATGGGCACCGGTATGGTTGAGATCCTCACGCTTGAGGTAGATCTGTGCCCCACCGACTGCTTCGCTGAGGCGTTTGGCGTGATAGACCGGGGAGGGGCGCCCCACGTAGTGGTGCAACAGGTCGCTCAGCTCGGTCAGGAAGACCGGGTCTTGGACGATCTTCTCGTAGGCGCGGGTCACCTCGTCCATGACGGTCTGGAGTTCGGGGGGGATATATGAGCCGCCGAACTCGCCGAAGCGGCCGTCCTTGTCCGGGGCGTTCGTGGTGTTGATCTCTTTGGTAAGTGGATTTTGCATGGTGTGTCTCCTTGGGTCCTGATGTTACTGTGTATAGAAACATAATGTCAAGCATTTTTATGAAAAAGTTTCTATAAAGAGAAACAACCTCCACAAGAAGAAGCCCGCAGTGTTCCTGCGGGCCTGTATCACACGGGGGACGCTGCTCAGAGACCCAGCGACTTCTTGATCGTGGCTGCATCCCGCACGCCGACTGCCTTGTTGACGACCTTGCCGTCCTTGTAGAAGAGCAGGGTGGGGATCGACTGCACGCCGAAGGTCATGGCGAGCTCGCCTTCCTCGTCGACGTTGACCTTCACGATCTTCAGCTCGTCGGCGCTCATCTCCTTCTCAAGCTGCTCCAGGATCTGTCCCTGCATCCGGCACGGACCGCACCAGGCTGCCCAAAAGTCCACGACCACGGGAACTTCACTCTTCAATACCTCGGCCTCGTATGTGCTCTTCGTTGCTGCTACTGCCATTTCTCTCTCCTTGTAGGTGTAGATCCTACTGTTGGTTTTTCTTATTCTGCCACACAACGTACTACATTTATTTGCTAATGGCAACTACCTACGTGCATCGATCCATCCGCTTGATGAAGCGCATCAGATTATCGACGGTTTTCTCCATGTCGAGGGCCGCCCGCTTCTTCGCTTCCACAAAGGGGATGGCCAGGCGGTTGATCGAGAAGATGGCGCTCACCCCCATCTCGTAGACGCCTTCGATGTCGTCGGCGATGTCGCCCACGATGGCGATCGTCGGCACGTGGTAGGCTTGGGTGCGCCTGGCCACCCCGATGACCACCTTGCCTCGAAGCGATTGCCCGTCGATCTTCCCCTCCCCGGTGAGCACGAGGTCGCAGTCGGTGAGCAGAGAATCGAAGTGCACCGTATCGAGGACCGTCTCGATGCCCATCTGCAGACAGCCGGAGAAGAAGGCCGCCATGCCTCCGCCCATGCCGCCTGCGGCCCCGCTGCCGGCGATGGCCTGTACATCGACGCCGGTATCACGACGGATGACCGCGGCCAGGCTCTGCATCCCCTCATCGAGGAGGGCGACCATTTCGCTGTCCGCCCCCTTCTGGGGGCCGAAGATATGGGCCGCTCCCGTCGGACCCCAGAAAGGGTTGTCGATGTCGCACATCACGGTGATGTCGATGCCCTCCAGCTCAGGAGAGCGCGAGGAGAGATCGATGCGTGCAACATCCTTGAGCGTTGAGCCGGTGGGGACGAACTGCCTACCGCTTGCATCGTAGAAGCCGATGCCGCAGGCTGCGGCCGCTCCGCAGCCACCGTCGTTGGTGGCGCTGCCGCCCAAGGCGACGATGATGTGTTCCGCTCCCCTTCGGGCGGCATCGAGCATCAACTCTCCCACCCCGTAGGTGGTGGTGAGCGAGGGGTCGAGGCGATCGCCGACGAGCGGGAGGCCGGCGCAGGCGGCCATCTCGATGATCGCGGTCTTCCCATTGACCACCCCATAGAAGCTCTCCATCTCCTCGCCGTAGGGACCGTGGACGACGGCATGTCTCCGCTCTCCCCCCAGGGCCGTGAGGAAGGCGTCGACGCTCCCTTCACCGCCGTCGGCGACGGGGATGCTGGTGACCACCGCCTCAGGGTAGTGGGCCTTGACGGCGCGCTCCATGATGGAGCAAATCTGTTGGCTGGACATCGTTCCCTTGAAGGAATCGGGGATCAAGACGACACGTTTCACACTCTGTACCTCTCTTTTGTTGGGCCCTATGGTACAACAGATTGTGGTCATCCATCCACTGTGTTTCGTCAGCGTCTCCAGAAGTGGCCGGTGAAGAGCACGTAGACGGTGAAGAGCTCGAGGCGGCCGACGAGCATCAAGAAGGAGCAGAACCACTGTAACGCTGGGGCGAAGAAACTGAAGTTTCCGGTCGGACCTACCTGACCAAAACCGATGCCGATGTTGCCCAGGCAGAGAAATGATGCTGAGATGCTGGTTGCCAGGTCGGCTCCCCCCAGCGAGAGGATCGCCGAGCCCGTCAAACCGGTGAGGATATACACTCCGAAGAAGGTGGAAATCGAGATGAGTAGATCCTTTGAGAGTGTTGTCTGCCCCACCCGCACCTGGAAGACCCCGCGGGGGTGGATGCGGCTTTTGAGCTGTGAGCGGCCCATCTTGAAGAGGGCGGCGATGCGGATGACCTTGATGCCACCGCCGGCCGATCCGGCTGACCCACCGACGAAGAAGAGGAGGAAGAGTAAGAACTGCCCAAAGGAGGGCCACAATTGGTAATCGATGGTGGAAAAGCCGGTGGTCGTCATGATTGAGGCGCTCTGGAAGGCGCTGTATCGAAGGGATTGGCCCAGCGTGGAGAAGGTTTGGGTGATAGCGAGGCATGCGGTGATGAGGAGTGTGACAACCGCCCAGATTCCGAGGTATGCCCGTAGCTCCCCATCCTTGATCACCGAGGAGATCCGTCCGGTCATCGCCTTGTAGTAGAGGGCGAAGTTCGTGGCGCTGATCAACATGAATGCGGTGACCACCGCATCGATATAGGCACTGTTATAGCTGCCTATGGAGCCGTTCTTCACCGAGAATCCGGCGGCCGACATCGTGGAGAAGGTGATGGTCACCGCATCGTAGAGGTCGAGCCCCCCGAGGCGCAGCAGCGCCGTCTGGAGGACCGAGAAGCCGAGGTAGATCGACCAGAGGATGAGGGCGGTGTTCTTGATCTTCGGAGTCAGTTTATCCTTGGTTGGACCGACCGTCTCTGCGTTGACGAGTATAGTGCCGCTGACTCCGAGTGCCGGCAGAAGGGCGACGAAGAGCACGACGATCCCCATCCCTCCGATCCAGTTGGTTTGCGATCTCCAGAAGAGAATCGAGCGCGGCAGGCTCTCGATCTCGGTGAGTACCGTCGCACCGGTGGTGGTAAAGCCGCTCATTATCTCAAAATAGGCGGAGGAGAAGCTCTCATAGGCGCCGGAGGCAACGAGGGGTATCGCCGAGAAGGTGGTGGTGATGATCCACGTCAAGGTGACGATGAGGTAGCCGTCTCGACGCTGCATTCCCGTTGATTTCGCCTTGAAGGAGATGATGAAGGCGACGGAGACGAAGAGAAAGATTGCCGCATAGGCGACGAAAAATCCGCGAAGCGCTTCCCGTTCGCCCAAATACACCGCCATCGCTGTTGGGACTGCCATGAGAAGGGCGATGACCATCTCTATGATCGCCAGGATCTTCAGGTCGTGCTTGTAGTTGACCATAGGCTACCCGAAGAGGTGCTGGATGAGATCGCTTGCGTTGTGCAACGCGGCCACCAGCACGGTATCCCCCTCGTTGAGGCGCGACTCTCCACCGGGGATGTGGCTGACGCCGTCGCGGTCGGTGATCCCGGCCACGATGGCTTTCTTGCGCATGTTGATGTCCTTGAGCTGCTTGGCGCAGACCGTGCTCTCCTTGCCTATGATGAACTCGTAGACATCGAGCTGCCCCCCGAAGAGGGAGTGCAGGCTCGTCACATTGGTCCCCCTCAGGTAGCGCAAGAGCGACTCGACGGTGGCGTTGGTCGTGGAGATGACCACATCGATGTCGAGCGAGGGGGCCATGCGCACGTAGTTGTTGTTCTCCCTGATGAGGGCCATCGAACGTTTGATGCCGATCCGTTTGGCGTAGCTGGCCGTGATGATGTTCAGTTCGTCATTGTCGGTCAGGGCGACGAGCAGATCATAGGCGCCCAGCTGCTCCTCACTCATGATCTCTTCATCGGTGATGTCGGCCTTGATGACCAGAATTTCCCGGAACCGCTCACTGAATTGGCGGCAGACCTCCTCGTCGCGGTCGACGACGGCGACCTTGGAGCGCATCGCCGCTCCCATCCGGTTGAGCAGGGCCCTCGTCAGGCTGCTCGCCCCGACCAGGACCATGGAGTTGGGGCGCTTCTGCAGCTGCCCCACGGTCTTGAGGATATCACGCACCTCCTCACTGTCGGCGACGATGGTCAGGATGTCGCCGCCTTGGATGACGGTGGAGCCGGAGGGGACGATGACCGTTCCCCGGCGCATGATCGAGGTGATGATGAAGATGGCGTTGAGCTTGCTGCGCATCTGCATGACGGAGGCTCCGATGTAGGGGCTGTCGTGGGCGATCTGAAAGTTGTAGAGCAAGAGGTGGGAGTTCACGAACCCGAGGATGTTCCCATGGACTCCCTGTTCGATGATCTGATGGATCGAGGCGGCGGTCTCGGCGTTGGGGTTGACGATGTAGTCGATTCCGAGGAGCCCCTCCTTCAGTCCATCGGGGCCGGTGTAGACCAGCGACCTGATGGCCGCCACCGTCTTGGTCTGGGGGTAGGAGGAGGAGACGAGGCCACAGGAGACGAGGTTGACCTCATCGCTGTCGGTGACCGCGACGAACGCCTGGGCGTGCTCCACGCCCGCCTCCTCGAGTTTGGCGATGTCGGTGCCGTTGCCCAGGATGCCCAAGCAGTCGAGATGCCCCACTGCATATTCGATGCGATCCTGGCGGTGATCGATGATGACGATGTCGTTGCCGTCACTGATCAGCTTCTTGGCAAGGCTGAGGCCGCGCCTGCCGGCTCCCAGGATGATGATTTTCTTGCTCGTAGAGCGCTCCTTCTCTTCCTGCAGCGAAAGATCTGAGGATGTGAAATCATGATAGCAGATGGGATGTAAAAGCAAAAGGGCGGGATAGAGCGAATGTCAATGATATCAACTGCTTTTCAAATAATGAGATAGCTTTTTGATTCTGTTTTTATGCCCATCGATGGTTTGGAGAATACCAGCATGTGGTCTCTGTTCTTGCCTTTGTGTCATCCCTCTCCCATGATAGAAGGAAGGGAACTGTCGTGTACTATGATGACAACATATGGGCGTTCCCTCTCCCCTCCAGGGCATGTACCAGCGCTACCACCGTCTCGGTGTGCGGGGCCGGGATCCCCAGGAGTCGGGCCTTCCTGGCCACCGCGCCGGAGATCGTGTCCACCTCCGTCTTGTTCCCCTTTGATAGATCGTACGCGATGCTGGTGATCCCGTTCGGTGACCGGGTGCAGACAGCGGTCACCTCGTCGATGATCTCTGCCTCATCAAAGGCAAATCCATCGGCACGGGCCACTGCCACCGCTTCCTTGATGAGCAGGACGCAGAGGCTGTGGGCCGCGCTGTTCTCGGCGATGTAGCCGAGCTTCACCTGCAGGATGCCGGTGAGGATGCTCACCGAGGCGTTGGTGAAGAGCTTGTGCCAAATCATGCGCTGCACATCGGTGGAGACCGAGGTATCAAGGCCCGCTTCGGTGAATACCGTGGCGATATGCTGGCAGAGCTCACTTCTCCCCGAGAGGTTGCAGATGGCGTTCGGCCCCGCTCCGTTGTGTTTGTTCTCCCCCAGGGCCACGATGGCGGCGTTGTGTTGCGTCGTTCCCAAGAGCGCATGGTCATCATCGACGAACTGGCGCAACACCTCTTCGTGCCCCATGCCATTCTGCATGCTCAGCACGAAGGTATCGGTGCCGATGATCGCCTTATTGGCTGTCAGCACCGGTATATTGTACATGGACTTCACGAAGAGGATCACCAGATCCTGCACTTCCATGCCGTCGCTATTGGTCCTCGCCTTCATGGTGTAGCGCTTTCGCTCCCCTGCAGGGGAGGTGAGATAAAACCCATCCTTCTCGATCTTCTCCGCCAAGGCGCTCTTGTGGTCGATCACGGTCACGTCATTCTTCTCTGACAGCAAACAGGAGAACAATCCTCCCATCGCCCCTCCTCCAAGAACGGTAATACGCATATATGCTCCTCTATGTTCACGATTGCGAACACTATCGATAGTTGTGTCAATAACTAAGAATAATGGCATCTCCACCAATAATGTCAAGCTCCGTGAATCACTTCAGGGGCAAGATGGCTTGCAATGATGGATTATTACTCTTCGTGCCTAGTTGACAAGAATTCCCAATTTTCCTATAGTAAGCAGGTAATTCGGCGCAGGGTGGAGCAGTTGGCAGCTCGTCGGGCTCATAACCCGAAGGTCGTAGGTTCGAGTCCTTCCCCTGCTAAATAGTTGGTTTGATAATGGAC
>LVBF01000225.1 GCA_001604325.1 Spirochaetales bacterium Spiro_04 | reverse complement strand
GATCCCCAATAAACACTAATCCTGACTACAATGTACACAGCACTCATATATTTGTCAACACAGATGCAGGGGGCTGGAAAAGATTGATTTAAAAAGGATATATGGAATTATAAGCTGGAGCATATGGGAGGCAGAAGAGATGCCACAAGACGACGATCGGGCGAACACACCAACGAGAAAATGGGAAATTGAAGAACTCATGTCCAGCAGATTATTGACGGATATGACGTTCAACTACATGGTGAGCCAAGAGTCTCCTCTTACGAGGGAGTCCTATCTCATGATTTCGTTTGGGATCAACGAGGACGAGATTACGGCGGAGTTGACGGCAGGGATGGACATACCGTGGGACTTCCAAGATCCTGAGGCGAGAGTACCGTGGGAGGAGACCGACGAGCCGACAATTCGGGATTTGGAAGAGTACGGCCTGATCTAGACTCCTCACAGGAGGGCCTCACATCACGGCAGAGCTCCAATCCCTTTGAATCCGCTCCATGCAGGTTGTACTACTCCACACCCGCCGGTCAGCTGACTGGCGGGTGATGGATTCACTTAGTAGGCGAAGGTAAATCCTACGTAGGGAGCGATGGTAAGCACGGTGGAAGAGATATCACCGGAGAGGGTTACCCCACCGACGCTTCCACTGACGGTCCCACCCAGCGGATAGCTGATCGAAACCCCGGCATTCAAGAACATATTATTGGTCTTGAAGGAGTAGTTGATTTCCCCATACGCGGCGACCGAGAACTCCGTCACCGTAAGGGTGACCCCACTGTCGGTCACGGACTGCGAAGAGAATTCAGCACCAACTCCTAATTCAGCAAACATCGCACTTGATGTAGGAATTTGGTATGCGGCAAACGCGCCCGCCTTCCACATGAGAGGGTCGTCCTTCGGATCATACTCAACACCATCGATCGAGGCAGAGAGGGTTTTGGCTCCTGATGCCTTATACGATAGTCCGAGATTACTTTTAGGCGAGAAGAATGAAGTCCCGTGCACCTTGATCTCCAAGGCACCGCTTTCACTTTTACTTTCACCGGTAACCCCCAAGAATGTTATGGTCTCCGTACCACTGGCCATGGCATACGATAATCCGGCAGATATCTTGTTCACTCCCGCGGACACGGGCACCAACGCGAGGATGACCATGATGCTGATCAACGCTACTCTCTTCTTCATTCGGTAAACTCCTTGACGAATCACACTGACAGTGATTTATTTTACCGTCAAGCATAGAGGAAAAGCACAGGAAGGACAAGGGGCTTTTTTGTATCCACTCCTTGAAACCTCGTTGTAATTATAGAGTATGGAAAGATTTCTGATGCATTGACAATGCTTATAAATGTGGGGTTCATCGAGCGCGAGAGAGTCTTACGAGCGATCGATGAGCGTTTGCAGCTCCCGGATCAA
>LVBF01000059.1 GCA_001604325.1 Spirochaetales bacterium Spiro_04 | reverse complement strand
CCCGCATCGCCCCGATGCAGCTGCAGAAAATCTTCCTTGGAAAACCACAACCCCATGCCCGCTCGCGTCATCCCGCTTCAGTTCATGAAACGTAGTAAGGGTGAATAACACTGTTAGCCAAAGCTTTCTCCTATGAAAATCCAGTATATCGCTTGTATACTTGCTATCGCGTTCACCACAACGATGGACGTCTGCGGACAAGAGAATAAAGACGAAGCTCCGAGGACAAAGATTGGAGCCTTTGAGTCGCGCACCGGCTCTGTGCTCATCAAGGGTTGTTCGGAGGTTGGCTCTGTAACCGGCAGCGGTTACGTCGGGATCGAGATTCGAGAATTTACCGATGCCGCAAGCGGAAAGAAGGAATACGGACTTGTGATTGAAGTTAAGGGGCTGGATCGGGCGGGTCGCAGCACTCGGGCGCTCGTTGATTATGATGAGCTAGATGGTCTACTGAAAGGTATTGCCTATGTCCGGAAGATCGATCGGTCTACGACGAAGCTTTCGGACTTTGAGGCAATTTATCGCACCCGAGATGGAGTTAAGGTCACGGTTTTCAGTAACACTGGCGGTAAGATTGAAGCCGCAGTAGAGACCGGACGCTACTTGGGAGGGACGGTGGGAGGGTCGGCTTTTCTATCGCTTCAGAAGCTGGACGAGTTGAGTGCATTAATCGTGAAGGCGAAAGCGAAGATAGATGAGATCAGAGAAGGGAGCTGAACGGAATGGCCCGTAGAAGGGACAGATTGATAATGGCTGTGCTAACATGAAAGGGTCCGTAGTAGGGACAGTCTCTTAAAACACTATAATGAGGTCTTTCAGTCCCCGACGGATGAGCCTCATGTACAAAGTAGCGGGAACACGATACTCCCGCTATTTTTGCGAAAGGAGTCCGTAATAGGGGACGGCTGAAAATGGCTACCTGTAAAACTCCGCAGCGTCAGCAAAGTCTGGTGTTTAGCGTGGTTGATCATGTAACGTTGCGCGAAGAAATGCAGCCTTCTGACATAGCTTCCGAATTTGCCGCTATCCTTAAGCGGCTTGAGGCGCTCGAAGAATATCGTGCGGACGACGAGGCTTCCGTTGATCTTACGATTATGACACAGCTTCGAGCGTTCACCCGTGTGCAAGCGCTAGAAGTTGTGGTCATGGAATTGGCGGTAGAGCTCGGGGTTTCTGAGGCGAGGGTGAAACAACGCCTTGATGAAGTTCAACGAAGGTTCCACGATCAGCACCTGAAGGAGGCTGAGCGTAAGAACTCGCAGTTCGCAGCGAGCATCGATGATCGTAAACTAGACGAAGTGCCCACCGATGAAGAAGTCGGCCGTTTATTCCCGCCTAAAGGGTCCGTAGAAGGGATAGACTGAAAATGGCTGCGTAAGCTGTTGGTTATCTGGCGCTATTTCGCGGCTGGGTGGACCGGCACTTGGTCGGACGATCCAAGGCCAAGGTCTCGCGCAGAGGCGCTGAGGCGCGGAGAATACCGGGGCGGCTGGGGCTTGAGGCTGTGTGTGGGCGGGGAATCGATGGCTCCCTTGACTCGGCGGACTCCGGTTATAACAGTTGTTGCATGATCACTCAGAGCAAAGTCCGAAAAGTGGGCAACTCATTGGGTTCCATACTTCCCAAGGAGGTCATTGCCGATCTCAAAGTCCAGGAGGGGTCCGTGCTCTATTTCACGGAGGCGCCTGACGGCGTGCGCATCACGGCTCAAAACCCGGAGTTTGCGCAGAAGCTGGAGGCGGCCACGAGCCTGAGCCAGCGCTACCGCAACGCTCTTCGGGAACTCGCCAAATGAAGCCGTCCCTGTGGATGGACCGGGCGACGACGCTCGCCATCCATGACATGATGATGGCCGAGCATGGCGGGTTGGTCGGCGTGCGCGACGAGGGGATGTTGGAGTCGGCCCTCGGGCGCCCGGAAAATCTGTGTCACTACGGCACGCCGACGCTCGCTGAAATGGCCGCGGCGTACGCCTTTGGCATCGTGCGCAACCACCCGTTTAACGATGGCAACAAGCGGACCGGATTTCTGGTGGCGGCGACGTTTCTCGAGGTAAACGGGCTCAATTTTTTCGCGACGGAGGAATCGGTCGTGGTGAGCACCATGGCGCTCGCCGCCCAAGAATGGGATGAGGCGGCCTACGCCCGCTGGCTGTCCGAAAACAGCGCTCCGCCCTCGTGATCGGCGTCTGCGTGAAACGCGTACGCGTTTCGCCCCCGGATTTTTCGGTGTAGGGGCGCAGTCTTGCCTGCGCCCTCTTTGCCTGGAATCTGCCCCGAGCCCTCAACCGAGGGCGCAACAAGAATTGTGCCCCTGCGGTAGAGCGGCCCGGGCGGATGTGGCGTGGCGCTCAGAGCTCCACTTGCGAGAGGACCATCATCAGGCCCTGGCGCGTGGTGACGGGCTTGGCGGTGACGAACAGGCCCATCCGGTACTCGGGGTATTTCACGAGGATGAACGCCATGTCTTCGCCGTCTTCGTCGGTGATCTGGGCGAAGAGCGCGTCGTGCCCCTTGTGCGTGAAGCGCGACGCCTTGGCGCCCGCGAGCCGCTCGAGTTTTGCGCCGATGCCGGCGCGCTGGGCCATGATCGTGTAGCCCTTTTCGTCCTGCCCCATGAGGATGAGGCCGTGGTCGCCCTCGGTGGTCATCTCGGGCATCCGCTGGCAGCCGGGCATCTGCACCTTGGCTACGGCTTTTTTGAATTGGGCAAATGTCAACGTGGAGGCGGGGCCGTCGTCGTCTTCAGCGGCCTCGTCGTTGCCGCCGGAGAAGCCGCCTTGGAGGGCGGAGAGGGCGTCGCCGTCCATGCCCTCGGGCGTCTCGAAGCGGATGCCGGCAGGCACCGCAAAGCGTGAGGCGGGCACGTCTACGTTTTCCTCGAACTTCCGGGCGGTTTCCTTGACGGAGAAGCCGCCGGCGGTGGTTTCGAGGCGGAGGACCTGGCCCTTGTACGCCCAGCTCTTCACCTGCATCAGCTCGTACACGTCGCACTTGCGGCCGAGCACGGTCTCTGACGGGAGCCATTTGCCGCCGTTTTTCTCGACAAACTCGCGCAGGTTTTTCGGTAGCGTGCCATCGGCGGCCATTTTCCCGGCCATCGCGACGCCGAGCATCTTGAAGGCGGCCATGTCCATCTT
>LVBF01000058.1 GCA_001604325.1 Spirochaetales bacterium Spiro_04 | reverse complement strand
GCAAAAATAGCAGATAACACTTTCTCACAAACTTGTTCCATAGTCAAGTACGAGGTATCGACATACAAGGCGTCGGGAGAGACGACCAGGGCCCCGACCGGCTTGTTCCGGTCGATTTCATCACGGGCGATGATCTGCTCCAACACCTCCTCGAAACTCTGTCCATCGGGGTGCTGGAGGAAGCGCCTTCGCGCCCTCACCTCCGGCTTGGCATCGAAGAAGATCTTCAGTTCGGCATGGGGGAAGACCACCGTGGTGATGTCCCGTCCCTCGACGATCACATCCCTCTTCTCGGCGATCCTCACCAGCTGTTCGTTCACGTAGGAGCGAAGCGGCACAGAGGCGCTGATGGCCGCCACATGGCGGTCGACCGCTGCGGTGTGGAGCCGATCCTCGATGTCCTCGCCGTCGAGGAAGAGGTGGCCGTCCTTGATCTCGACCTCCGTCTCCCGCGCCCGGGCGAGCAACCCTTCCAGGTCACCCGGATCCCCACCCTCTTTGAGATGGATGTAGGTGTAGGCGCGGTAGAAGGAGCCGCTGTTGAGGTAGGAGAAGCCGCTTCGATCCGCCACCATCTTCGCGATGGAACTCTTGCCGACTCCCGCCGGCCCATCGATCGCCACTACCATCGCCCTTCCCTCCTCCGCCGAAGCGGTTCGGTCTCACCACGCAGCAACGCGCGGATCTCCTCGCGTCTGATGGTCCTCCAATGCCCCACCTTCAGGTTGTCCAGCTCGATGCACCCGACCCTGAGGCGGATGAGCTCCTTGATCTCGTAGCCGAAGGCCTCGAAGATCCGCCGGATCTCCCGGTTCTTGCCCTCGGTGAGGATGATCCGCGTCCACTGGCGTGAGAAGAGCTCGAAGCGCTTGATGGTGTAGATCTCCCCGTCGATGGAGAGGCCCCGGAGCGCCTCCTCCATGTCCCGCCGCTGGACGGGGCGGTCGGTGCGCACCATGTACTCCTTCTCGATCTCAGTGGACGGATGGGTGATCTTCTGCGCCACATCGCCATCGTTGGTGTAGATGATCAAGCCCTCGCTGTCCCGGTCGAGGCGGCCGACATGAAAGAGCAGGTCGCGCGCCGGAGTGTCGATGAGGTCGCGGGCGTAGAGCTTCTCGTTGGGGTCCCAGTTGGTGCAGAGATAGCCGCGTGGCTTGTTGAGGGCGTAGTAGAAGGCCCGCTCCACCGGCTCGACGGGCACGTCGTCGACCATCACCACATCCTCGGCCCCCACCTTGGTGGCCAAGTCGGTGACCCGGGCCATGTTCACCTTCACCCGACCACTCTGGATCAGGGATTCACAGGAGCGCCGCGACCCACAGCCGCTCTTGGCCAAGAATGAGTTCAAACGGATCGGATATTCTATATTCATGATTGTTCCTTCTCAGGCATTTCTTTCTCAAACCGCTGTCGGTCGATGTCACTGAGTTTGGGAAGCGCCGCGATCGACTCGAGGTTGAACTCGAAGAGGAACTTGCGTGACGTCCCATAGAGGCAGGGGTGGCCGATGACATCCTTGCGGCCCACCACCTTGATGTACTCCCGCTCCCGCAGGAGGCGGATGATGGAGTCACTGCTGACCCCCCGGATGTTGTCGATCTCCCGCCGGGTGATCGGCTGGCTGTACGCCACGATGGAGAGCGTCTCAAGCGCCGCACGCGAGAGGCGGCGGTCCACCCGCCTGCCGTAGACCGACCGCAGCTGGTCGTTGAGGTCGGGTGAAGGGAGGAAGTGGTACGAGCCATGGCTCTCCACCAGATCGAGGCCGTGCATGTGGCGGCCGTAGTGCTCCTTCACCTCTGCAAGGGCGCTCTGCAGCGGCTCCTCGGTGAGGCTCGTCATCCTCAAGAGCTTCTCAAAGCTCACCGGTTCATTCTCCAGAAAGAGGATCACCTCGACCAGGCGCGCATCGGCGCTGAGCAACGTCGTCTCCTGTTGTTCCTTCTTCGGTGCCACTACTCCTCCTCCTTGTCGAGGTCGATCACCTCTTCATCTCCGGCCCACTCATACTCCTCCCCTTCGAGATCCTCGGCGAGGAACGCCTCCTCTTCCTCCTGCGTGATGGGCTCTGTGGCTGTCGGGATGTACTCCTCATCCTCATCATCCCACACATCATCAAAGTTCTCCTCCCACGCGCCGTCACGGCGCCTGATGAGGATCGGGCCGAAGTTCTCCGTTTGCGTGAGGATGATCATACCGAGCTTCGTCGCATCGAGGATCGCCATGAAGGCGCAGACGATGTGGGCCACGCTGCCAAGATCGGTGATCAACTCCTCGAGGGTGATGTAGTCACGCTCCTCGAAGAACTCGCTCATCAGCGTGATCTTCTCGTTGACCGTCACCTCCTCGTAGACGTTGAAGACCTTGGAGGGGGAGATCCGGGTGATCAGGCGGTTGAAGGTGGAGAGGAGGTCAGCGATCCCCACCTCCCCGAAGAGCTCCTCATCACCGAAGGGAAGGCGGAAGGCGCTGCTCTTTCGGTTGATGTACAGCTCCCCTCCGGTATTGGTGCCAGTGAGCAGCTCGGTGTACTTGCGGAACTTCTGGTAATCGAGCAGCCGCTCCACCAGCTCCTGGCGCGGATCCTGGTACTCCTCGTCGAACTCCAGGTCGACGGGAAGCAACATCCGGCTCTTGATGTAGATCAAGTCGGCCGCCATCTTGTAGAACTGCGTCAGGTCCCCGAGCTCGACCTCGGAGGACTCCTCCAGGTAGGCGAGGAACTGGTCGGTGATGTCACCAATGGGGATATCGTAGATGTTGAGCTCGCTCTTCTGGATCAAGAAGAGCAGAAGATCCAACGGGCCTTCGAAGATCGGGGTATGAAACGTCTTGCCATCCGCGCTCCGGGCGGGGATGCTCTCTCTGCTCTGCACTCTGCTCACCTACACCGGCAGTATAGCCGGGAGCGCCCAAGATGGCAAGAAAGGGCGTTACTCAGCCTGGACCTTCTTCTCATCGCGCGGCGGGAACATGATGGCGCGCAGCTGGGTATCGAGGGTGGAGACGATATCGGGGTTGTCCTTGAGGAAGTCCAACGTCTTCTCCCGCCCTTGGCCGATCTTCTCCCCGTTGTATGAGTACCACGACCCGCTCTTGTCGATCAGCTCGTACTTCAGGGCGGCATCGAGGACACTGGCGATGTAGCTGATGCCCTCGCCGAAGAGGAGATCGAGCTCGACCTTCTTGAAGGGGGGGCTCACCTTGTTCTTCACCACCTTGATGCGCACCCTATTGCCGTAGATGTCATCCGCTCCGCGGCTGAGCGTCTCGATCTTGCGCACGTCGATGCGCACCGATGCGTAGAACTTCAGGGCGTTTCCTCCGGTGGTCGTCTCCGGGTTGCCGAACATCACGCCGATCTTCATCCGGATCTGGTTGATGAAGATGATCGTCGTGTTGCTCTTGGCCAAGAGGCCGGTGAGCTTGCGCAGCGCCTGGCTCATCAAACGGGCCTGCAGCCCCATGTGGCTGTCGCCCATGTCCCCGTCGATCTCCGCCTGCGGGGTGAGGGCCGCGACCGAGTCGATGACGATGATGTCCATCGCTCCGCTGCGCACCAGTGATTCGGCGATCTCGAGGGCCTGTTCGCCGCTGTCCGGCTGGCTGATCCACAGCTCATCGATGTTCACCCCCAGCTTCTTGGCATAGGAGGGGTCCATCGCATGCTCGGCGTCGATGAACGCGGCGATGCCGCCGGCCTTCTGCGCCTCGGCGACCGCATGCAGGGCAAGGGTGGTCTTTCCACTGGACTCGGGGCCGTAGATCTCGACGACCCTGCCACGCGGGTAGCCGCCGATGCCTAGCGCCTCGTCGAGCAGGAGCGATCCGGAGGGGATGAAGCCGATGTCCAGGCTCTCATCGCTGTCACCGAGCCTCATCAACGATCCCTTGCCGTACTGCTTGTCGATCTGCAGCCGTGCCGCTTCCAATGCCTCCCGCTTCTGCTTCAGGTCAACGGGGGCTCCCCCTTCCTTGCTCTTGGCCATATGCTCTCCTCTTACGCCCTCTAAGGACAATCCATGCGTCTATTGCTTCAATCATGCATCCAGGACGAAGGTCACCGGTCCATCATTGGTATACCGTACATCCATATGCGCCCCGAATATTCCGGTCTCCACCGTGGGGACGAGGCCCCGCAGGTACTCGACGAACAGATCGTAGAGACGCTCGGCCTCCTCAGGGGCCGCGCTGTCATCCCAGGAGGGGCGATTGCCTTTCCGCAGGTTGGCGAGCAGCGTGAACTGGCTGACCACCAGGACAGACGCCCCCACATCACGGAGACTGCGGTTCATCTTCTGCTCATCATCGTGAAAAATCCTGAGCTTCACGATCTTCTCGGCCAGCCATTCGGCCGCCTTATCCTCATCCCCTTTGGCCACGCCGAAGTAGATGAGCAGCCCCTCTGCTATGGCGCCGACGACGCTTCCGTCCACGGTCACCGAGGCGTCCTTCACCCGCTGGATGACCACCCTCACCGACCGGCCATCCTGTGCATGTCGGCGACGAATTGGCCTCGGTCCGGGGCGTTGAAGAAGGCGCTGCCGCAGACGACGGCATCGACGCCGCGCCCGGCCACGTCGGCCACCGTATTGAGGTTCACCCCCCCATCGACGCTGATCAGATAGTGGTGACCGCGCTCTTTCCGCAGGAGGGCGAGCTCCTCGATCTTGCGCAGGGTCGCGGGGATGATGCGCTGTCCCCCAAAGCCCGGGTTGACGCTCATCACCAGCACCAAATCGACCAAATCCAAGACCTCCGCGATCGAAGAGACACCGGCGGAGGGGATCAAGGAGAGACCGACCTTCACGCCGCTGTCGGCGATCAGGGAGAGGGTGCGGTGCAGATGGAGGCTCGCCTCGCTGTGTATGGTGATCGAGTCGCATCCCGCGTCCACGAACTCCTTGATGTACCGCTCGGGCCGGTCGATCATCAGGTGGGCATCGAAGGGGAGGTCGCTGTGGGCCCTCAAATCCGAAATGAACGTGGGTCCAAAGCTGATGTTCGGGACGAACGCACCGTCCATGACGTCGAGGTGGACCCAATCGGCACCACTGGCTGCGATGGTCGCGACCTCTTCCCCCGTCCGGCTGAAATCTGCTGCGAGCATGCTCGGAGCCACAATCAACGCTTGCTGTGTCATAGTCATGTTATACCAGTATACGGGACGTTTTGCAACGACCTTCTGCGAAAAACTACTATATATGTGTTAATGGATGGCGGCCATCCCTTCCCCGTGCATTGTGCGCTTCGCCCGTACCTGTGGAGCCTGCATGCTCCCCTTCATCAATTGCGTAATCCGCTCTGAGATGGCGGTGGCCCCGCTCCAGCGCTCTATAACAGAAGCGCACCGTCATACCACGAGACATCTCCTGCCCACAGAGCACCATGTTCAAGAAAGGGGCCGCCCATCAATTGCTCGCCTCCGATTTTTATGCTATACTATGGTATACGTCAGTTCAGACCTACCGAGCAGGCTATGTCCCGGTCTGCCCGGTTTCTTTTACGTTTTGGATTTGGCAATTTCGGGAGGAAACCATGGGGTTCCAAGAGATAGAGAATGCATTGAAAAAAGAAGAGCAATGGACGCGCAGCACAGCAGCCGGCTATACCCTCGCCGCCTTCGAGAAACTCGACGGATATCTGTCGACGTTGGATGAAGACGAGAAGAGCGAGGCACGAACGTTGTGCGATGCCCACCTTGCCGAACGCGAGAAGAACAGCATCACCGCCATGTACATCAGCGGTTCCATCCAGCTTGAGCGGCGGGGGGGAGACGACTACCTGCAGCTGCTCACCCTCATCGAGTTGTTCGGTGAGGCGAAGAAGCACGAGATCGTCGAGATGCTCTGCAAGAAAATCCTCGCCCGCGGTGAAAACAAGCACGCACTGCGTCTTCTGGCCTCCTCCTACGAATCCCTCGGCATGAGTGAGGAGAAGTTCGCCCTCTGGGAGCGGTTGGTGAAGGTCGACTACGAAGAGGTGGAAATCGTGCGCCTGCTCGCCCTCCACGCTCAGGAACAGAAGGACCTTGAGGCGGCCGCCTCCTTCTATAAGAAGGCGATCCATCGCCTCATCAAGAAGAGCGACATCTCCTCGGTGCGCACCGTGTTCCACGCCCTGCTCCTCCTCGATGTCGAGGAGTTCGGGTACTTCATGGGCGTCGTGGAGCAGGTGGGCCTCGAGAGCAAGAGCACGGCGGTCGCCCTGCTGCGTGAGTTGGAGATCGCCTTCAAGGATGATGTGGACACCCTCATCGCGATCCAGAAGCAGATGCTCGTCTTCGACGGTGAGGACACCGTGGCCCGCGACAATCTGGTGAAGAGCTACAAGCTCAAATACAAGGATCACTCCCGGCTCAAGAGTTGCCTCGACTCTTCACACCTGACCAGCAGCTTCAGCCGCGACATCATCTACGCCATCGAAGATTTCGAGACGAACATCGCCTTCGACAAGGGGACCTTCGTCTTTCAGAACTCGACCAACCGCATCGGCCGGATCCGGTCCATCGACGAGAACGATGTGATCGTGGACTTCGCCGGCCAGAGCACCAAGCAGGGCTCACGCCTCTCGACCGCCATGGCCTTCAAGAGCCTCCAGGCCCTTGACCGCGGCCATATCTGGGTGCTCAAGAGCGTCTTGCCACGCGAGCGCCTCACCGAGAAGGTGGCTGAGGACATCCCCTGGACCTTGATGACCCTCATGCGGAGCTTCGACGGGAAGATCAACCTCAAGGAGCTGAAGGCGGAGATCGTCCCCTCCATCCTCGCTGCGCGCCAGTGGACCAGCTGGCTCTCCAAGGCGAAGAAGGAGCTGATGACCAATCCCCTCTTCGACCTCAGTGTCAACGAGACCGATACGTATCTCTTGCGCTCGACGCCGGTGAGCTACGAGGAGAAGCAGCTCTCCGTCTTCCGCAGCGAGAAGGACATCTACGACAAGATCAAGTGCCTCAAGGATTTCATCGCCAGCAAGGGTGATGTGGAGAGCGACTTCTTCTTCGAGATGGTGCGCTACTTCAGCGATATGTTCTTCGAGGAGAACGGCGCCTACAAGCCCATCGTCGATGTCACCGATGCGACCTTCAGCGCGTACCTCCTGCTCAAGGACCTGGTGGTCCGCCAGAACATGAACTTCCTCAGCTGGCCGGAAAACCTCGCGTTCAACACGCTCTATGAGCGTGCGGAGGGGATCGGCGAGATCTTCGCCGCCATCAAGGATACGGAGATCAAGAAGAGCTTCATCGACCATGTGGTCGACGAAGTGCCCACGTGGACCAAGGTGTTGCCCGAGCTCTTCCCCTCCTACCTGACCAGCTACATCCCCGACATCTACCGCCACCACAAGAAGAACGCGGAGTTTGCAAAGGTCTATAAGGATGCCGTGGAGAACTTCAAGGATAAGAGGGCCATGCTCCTCTACTTGCTCAAGAGCGGAGATCCGAAGCTCTGGGCAAAAAGCGGCGTCACCAACGAACAGCTGCTCTTCGCCGAACTACAGCTGCTCGACTACGCCAACCGCCTCATCGAGAACCGCAAGGATGTGACGGAGAACCGCAAGATCAGCAAGGCCCTCATGGCCCTGCTCTTCGATGAGAAGAAAATCTTCACCTACATTGAAGAGGGGCAGGAGGAGCACGCCCAGAAGGTCTACAGCTTGGTGGCCAACGTCTTCGGCCTCAGCGGTGGACGGAAGATCGAGGTCAAGCACGCCATCAGCGAGCGCTTCCCCTCCTTCCGTTTCTTCGACGAGACCGCGGCGCCGGACAAGGATGGGTGGATCCCCACCGGGCTCTTCTGCAGCCAGGCATCCTTCGATGCCAAGAAGCGGGAGATCGAGCACATCCAGCACGTCGAGCTGCCCGAGGTAGCCCGTGAGATCGGGAATGCCCGTGAGATGGGAGACCTCAGGGAGAACAGCGAGTACAAGTTCGGCAAGGAGAAGCAGTCCTTGCTCAGCAACACGCTGCGCCGGCTGGCCGAGGAGCTCGACCGCGCCACGGTCATCACCAGCGACAAGGTCGATCCGAGCAGGATCGGCTTCGGTACCCGGGTGGTGCTGTACGATCATAAGAAGCATGCGGATGTCGTGTATACGATTATGGGTCCGTGGGAGTCAAACCCCGATGAGAACATCATCAACATCAGCGCTCCCTTCGGCCGCTCCCTGGTGAACCATCAGGTGAATGAACGCTTCACCTTCACCCTCAACGACATCGATCATGACTTCACCGTCAAGGAGATCAGCGTCACCGACTTCTGATCACGCCTCCTCTGTATTCCCATCCCCCTCCCCCCTTCGTTTCAGGAGACCGGCGAGGGGGATGTTCATGATGCGGTAGCTTGCGAGGACGAGCAGAGAGGCCGTGATGCCGAGGGAGGCCAGGATGGCCAGGTTCTTCAGATTCGAGCCGCTCTCATACCAATCGAATCCTCTGTGATGGTAGATGAAGAGAGCGATCGTGACGGGAAGATTGGCGACGGCGATACGCACCAGAGAGAGGAACAATTTCGTATCGAAGAGCGGGGTGTAGAGATCCCTCAGCACCACAGAGAGGATAACGAACCCCAGGATGGTCGAGATGCCGTTCGCCAATGGCAGGGAGAGGATGCCCACCCCTCCCGTGATGAGAAGCCACATCAAGGCGATGTCCAGGAGGTTCTGTGCGATGACGATCACGGTCATCGTCCGGTACCGGGAGGCACTGTAGCCGAGGCGCAGCATCATCGCATAGAAGGCCAGCGGCGTCATGAAGAGCAGGTACCCGCAGAGCACCCGGGCGGTGAGGAGGGCGCTCTCGTGGGTGAAGAGACCGGTCTGGAGGATCGTGGCCACGCTCTCCCGGCTGAGGAAGAAGAGGATGATGGTGCTGGGCACCAGCAGGGCAGCGAGGTCAGAGAGCGCATTGCCGGTGACACGGCCGATGCGCTCCTTCTCACCCAAGGCGTATGATGATGCGAGGATCGGGAGGCTCACCGCCGCGATGGCGTTGAAGAAGATGCCATAGGGGGTCTGGTAGAAGATCGTCGAGTTCGCCAGCGCCGTGACACTGCCGATGGGCAGGGCGGAGGCGAAGCGATAGGTGACCAGCTGCGTGATGACCTGGGCGAGCATCCCCAACGAGACCAAGAGCCACGCCTTGAGCACCGCAAAGAGCGGGGTCCCCCGCCCCCGCAGCGCTATGCGCATCCGATAGCCGCTCCGGCGCAGCGACAGATAGGTGAACGTGGCTTGGAGCACGCCTCCGCCGACGGTCGAGATCGCCATGCTCATCACCCCGAATCGTGGGGTGAGGGTGAGCACGCCCGTGATGACGACGACCGAGAAGAAGAGCGGGGAGAGATAGGCGGCGCTGAAGCGGTGGTGGGCCTGCAGCACCCCACTGAAGATCGCCGCCAGGCTGATGAAGAGCAGGTAGAGCATGAAGGGAGCGAGGAGCTGGCCGCCCAGGACGATCTGCTCCCGGTCGAAATCACTGAGCAGCGCGATGATGCCATCACGCCAGATATAGGAGATGAGGACGATGGGGATGAAGAGGATCACCTGGTAGGTGCACAGGAGGGCGAAGAGACGTTGGCGCGTCTCCTTCTCCCCTGTGATGGAGAGGGTGCTGAAGGCGGGGATCAGGGCGGAGTTGGCCGCCCCCTCCCCGAAGAGCTTGCGGAAGTTGTTGGGGATGTTGAAGGTGAAGTTGATGACATCGGCGGTGCTGCCGCTGCCGAAGACCTGGGCGAGGACGCGGGTGCGCACCACCCCCAGCAGCCGGCTTGCCAGGGTGGACAGCATGATGATGAGGCTGTTGCGTCCCCCTCTATCATTTCGCGTAGAATCGTCCAAGGTACTCTCTCTTGAATGTCGCATAGCGATCTTGTGCGATGGCGTGGCGGATCTCTTTGAGGAAGGTATGGAAGAAGGTCAGGTTGTGGATGGTCGCCAACATGGGGCCGAGCATCTCGCCGGCCTTGAAGAGATGGTGCAGGTAGGCGCGGCTGTAGGTGGTGCACGCCGGACAGGGGCACCCCTCCTGTACCGGTCCTTTGTCGAACTTATGGATCGCCTTCTTCATCGTGATGACCCCATCCTTTGTGAAGAGGCCGCCGTTTCTCGCCATCCGGGTGGCGAGGACACAGTCGAACATGTCGATGCCGTTCTCCACCGCCTCGAGGATGTAGTCGGGGCTGCCGATGCCCATGACGTAGCGCGGCTTCTCATCGGTGATGCGGGAGGCGGTATGGGCCAGGAAGTGGGCGAACTCCTCACTCGTCTCACCGACGGAAAGGCCGCCGATGGCGATGCCGTCGAACGCCATCTCGTTGAAGAAGGCGGCGCTCTCGCTTCTCAGATCCTCATAGAAGTTGCCCTGCACGATGCCGAAGAGCTTGCCTTTGAAATCTTCGCTCAACTGGTTGCGGTGGTCGAGGGCACGCTGAGCCCAGCGGTGGGTGAGCTCCATCGCGTCACGCGCCTTGCGATGATCGATGGAGGGAGGGGTGCAGACGTCGAGGACCATGGCGATGTCGCTGCCGATGATGTGCTGGGTATCGATCACGCTCTCCGGGGTGAAGAGGTGGCGGCTGCCGTCGATGTGGCTCTGGAAGGCCACCCCCTCCTCCTCGATCTTGCGCAGCCCCGTGAGGCTGAAGACCTGGAAGCCGCCACTGTCGGTGAGGAGGTTCCCGTTCCAGGCGGAGAAGGCGTGCAGCCCGCCGTAGGATTTGAGCACATCAAGGCCGGGGCGGAGGTAGAGGTGGTAGGTATTCCCCAAGATCAGGTCGTACCCGATGGAGGCGACATGCTCGTGGAGGATCCCCTTCACCGTCCCGGCGGTCCCCACCGGCATGAAGACCGGGGTCTCCACCACCCCATGGCCGAGCGTCAAGCGGCCGAGGCGTGCCCGGCTGGTGCTGTCCTGATGTGTCTGTACGAAGATGCTCATGATCTCCCCCTGAGGATCGCCCGTTCGGCGAACGCCACCAAGAGTAGCACAATCATCGGAATTACCATAGCCCACACAGGGTCGAGCACCCCTTGGCGGGCCATGATCAGGGTGAGCATCTGCACCACATAGTAGATCACCGCGATGCTGATGGCGGTGATGATGGAGAAGAGGAGGATGTTCTTCTTGTAGCGGTAGCTGATCACCACGGCGATGATGACGAGCAGGAGGGGGTTGAGCGCATCGAACAACCGTTTGGTGAAGTCGGTGGCCAACGGCGTGTAGCGATCGTGGTCGACGATCCGGATGACCGACAGGTACTGGATGGCTTGGCCGATCTCCATCGTCTTGATGTCGTCGCTGATGTTCTTGAAGTACGACGGTTCCAGGGAGAAGAGGTCGAGGGCGAGTTGAGCCTGTTCAACGGTCTCCACCTGCTTTCCTGCGACGTCGGGCCGCTGGATGCGCACCCCTTCGAACACCCAGTGCCGTTGCTCCTCTTCCCATCGGGCGCGGTCGCTGTCGATGCGGGCCTCAAGGGCCCCTTCCTCGTCGAGGAGGATGAAGATCACCTGGCTGAGCAACTCCTCGCGGTCGTTGTAGTGGCGGGCCCAGACGACGTACCTGCCGCTCGGGTCGCCGACGGTGATGTTGCGACTGTCGTAGGTGCTGCGCAGGCCGAAGAGATCATCCTCGAGGGTGTTGCGCTTGAGCTGGCAGGGGATCAAGAGTGCTTCGTAGATGGTGAACTGGAAGAGCGAGAAGAGGAGACCGATGCAGAGGATCGGGATCACGATGCGCCGATAGCTGAGGCCACAGCCGTAGAGGCAGATCATCTCGTTGTTCGCCTCAAGCTGTGAGAGGTGATAGGAGACGGCGAAGAGCAACGAAGGGCCGAGGGCGAAGATCATCGCCTGCGGGACAGAGAGCATCGTCAGGTGGATGATGACGAGGGCGGGGACCTCGCCGGTGATATAGGAGTCGAGGTTGGAAAAGAGGTCCACAGAGAGGAGCATCAGTGTACAGAGGGCCAGCGTGACCAGTGTGGTGTTCACGATGCTGCTGATGTTGTACCGGTCGATGACCCTCATAGGCGCCTCGTCCGGATCATGCCGATGAGGCCGAACAGCGTCATGATGATATTGGCCAACCAAATCCAGAGCTCGACGGGGAGCGAGGATTCGAAGATCTGCATCTGGGAGAAGAAGAGGATGTACCAGTAGAGCACGCTGGCCAGCATCGAGAGGCCGAAGCCGATGAGCCGTCCGTGCTTGAGGCGAAAGAAGGAGAGGGAGAAGGTCAGGAGGACCAAGAGGGTGCAGGCGGCGCTCAGCGCATACTTCTTGGAGAGCTCGGCCCGGTAATACCGGTGGTAGAAATTGACCGGGGGATAGGCGATCAAATCGGCGAGGTTCTCCTCGAGCGCCTGGCGGCGTTCAGGTGACCCACCCTCCCCCAAGGCTTGGATTTGCTCCTTCACATCCTTGATCTTCCGCTGATGGCGTTCCTGATCGCCCTGCAAGATCTCTTTGTGCTGAGCAATCATCTCCTTGAGCTCAGCGATGGAGAGCTGTGATGGCATCGCACTGGCGAGGCTTGCCACCTGACCGCTGAAGTTGAGCATCACCGTGGCCCGGTCGGCGGTGGAGAGGGTCCACCCGGAGCCCTGTTCGCTCTTGAGGATCGTGGGCTCCTCCACGTCGAGGCGATAGATGAGCGCGGAGAGATCGGCCACGGTGATCTCGGCGCTCGGGGCCGTGATGACCTGGCCGCTGCGGGTCCCCTCCTGCTCCAGCATGACCAAGTCGTAGATCCGCGACCCGTCGACGGCGCGGTTGGTGATCGTGCGGCTCCCAATGGTGTTGGTGGCGTTGGCCCGGATCTCCAGGGTGGGGAGGTCCCGCATCAACTCCGCGTAGAGTGAGCGGTACTCCCGTGCGCTGAACGGGATCAACACATCGGCGGTGAAGAAGGTCAGGGCGCTGAAGAGGAGTGAGATGGCGATGATCGGGGTGAAGACCCGAAAGAGCGAGATGCCGCTGCTGCGCAGCGCCAAGAGCTCGTTGTTCGCCCCGAAATCCCCGATGACCATGCTGCTGGCCGTCAGCGAGGCGAAGGGGAAGGTGTAGAGCAGAAACTGCGGCACCGAGAGCAGGACGAGAGAAAGGACCGAGCGGTAGTCCACCTGCTTGATCAGGATCTTCTGGGCGAGCAGGAGGATCTGGTTGATGAAGAAGATGAAGAAGAAAAAGATGAACGCCACGACGAACGAGAGCAGGTACTCCCGTGCACTGTGGCGATACACCAGCATATGACGACCTCTTGGTGCCAAAGCTAAACTCCTGTAGAACCGAACCCTCCGCCGCCTCGTCCACTCTCATCCAATGCAGGAGTGAGCGTGAAATTCGCCTGGGTACAGGCACTGATGACCAGCTGGGCGATCCGATCCCCATCTTTGACGACAAACGGCTCCCTCCCGTGGTTGATCAGGATGACACAGACCTCCCCGCGGTAGTCGCTGTCGATGGTACCGGGGCTGTTGAGGACCGTGATGCCGGCTTTCAGCGCAAGGCCGCTGCGGGGGCGAACCTGCGCTTCAAAGCCCGGCGGGAGCTGCATGGCCAGGCCAGTGGGCACCAACGCCCACGTTCCGGCCTCGATGACGAGAGCCTCATCGAGGGCGGCGCTCAGGTCCGCCCCGGCACTCCCGCGTGATGCATAGCGGGGAAGACGCGCCGTCGGCCTGAGGCTCTTGATCGTCACCTTCACCTCCCGCTCTGCCATCACCTTCCCCCTTACTTGCCGATCGCGTCGATGTAGCTGAGGTTGAGGCGGTTCTGTCGGTCGATCTCGATGAGCTTGACCGGCACCACCTGCCCTACCTTGAGCACTTCGTCGACGCTCTGTACCCGGGTCTTGCTGAGCTTGGAGATGTGGCAGAGCCCCTCCTTGCCCGGCAGGATCTCGATGAAGGCACCGAAGTCCATGATCCGCTTCACCGTGCCCTGGTAGATGCGTCCCACCTCAGGCTCCTCGATGATGCTCTTGATCAAATCCTTGGCCAACTGGGCGCTGGCGTTGTTGCGACCGTAGATCGTGATGGTCCCGTCGTCGGCGATGTTGACCTCGGCGGCGCTCTGGCTGGCGATGGCCTTGATGGTCTTGCCGCCGGTACCGATGACCGCACCGATCTTCTCCTCTTCGACCTTCATCGTGAGGATCTTGGGCGCGTACTCGCTGATCTCCGCTCGGGGAGCGGCGAGGGTCTTCTCCATGATCGAGAGGATGTGCATCCTGCCGTCCTTGGCTTGGGCGAGCGCCTTCTGCATGATCTCAGGGGTCACGCCGGCGATCTTGATGTCCATCTGGAAGGCGGTGATGCCCTTCTTCGTCCCGGCGACCTTGAAGTCCATGTCACCGAGGTGGTCCTCCTCACCGAGGATATCGCTGAGGATCACGTACTTGGAGTAGTCGGCGCCTTCGGTGATCAAACCCATGGCGATGCCCGCCACCGGCGCCTTCATGGGCACTCCGGCGTCCATCAGACTCAGCGTCCCGCCACAGACCGAAGCCATCGAGGACGATCCGTTGGATTCCATGATCTCACTGACGACACGGATCGTGTAGGGGAACTGCTCCTTGGAGGGGACCATCGCCTCGAGGGCGCGCTGGGCGAGGTGGCCGTGGCCGATCTCACGCCGTCCGGTCCCGAGCCGCCCGGTCTCACCGACCGAGTACGGGGGGAAGTTGTAGTGGAGCATGAAGGAGGAGAAGGACTTCTCACCGTCGATGGTGTCGAACATCTGTTCGTCACTGGCGGTGCCGAGGGTCGTCACGGCCATGGCCTGGGTCTCACCACGGGTGAAGAGCGCCGAGCCATGGGTACGGGGCAACAGTCCCACCTCACAGCTGATCGGACGAATCTGGTCGACTTTCCGCCCGTCGGTGCGCACTCCCTTGTCAAGGATCGACGCACGCAGGATCGTGTACTCCAAATCCTCGAAGAGTGCGGAAAACTGATTGGCGCGCTTGGGGTCTTCCGCGATCTCCGCCTCGTACTTCTCAGCCAAGGTTGCCTGCACTGCGGCGAGGGCGGCGTACCGCTCCATCTTGCCGCGGACGAAGGAGGCCTTCTCAACCAACGGCAACGCCTCGCGCTTGATGGGATCGAGCCAGGAGAGGTCGACGACCGGGGCTTTGATCTCGATCTTCTTCTTCCCTGCGAGCTTGGCCAGCTCAAGCTGGGCGTCACAGAGGGACGCGATGACCGGCTGTGCCTTGGCGATCGCCTCGAGCATGACCTCCTCGCTCATCTCCTTGGCTCCCCCTTCGACCATCGTGATGCCGTCGCGGGTTCCGGCGACGACGATGTCGAGAGAAGATTCCTCGATCTGGGCAAAGGTCGGGTTGATGACATAGGCGCCACCGACCAAGCCGACCCTGACCGCCGCGATCGGACCGGCGAAGGGGATGTCGCTGATCACCACCGCGGCGCTCGCCGCATTGATGGCGATGATGTCGGGGGTGTTGCTCATATCCGAGGAGATGACGGTGGGAACCACCTGGATCTCACGGCCGAAGGCCTTGTCGAAGAGCGGGCGCATCGGGCGGTCGATGAGGCGGCTGACGAGGATCTCCTTGTCCTTGGGTCGGGCTTCCCGCTTGAGAAAGCCGCCGGGGATCTTGCCGGCCGCATAGAATTTCTCGTTGTATTCAACGCTGAGGGGCACGTAATCGAGCTCCTCGTTGGGCTCCTTGCCTGCGCAGACGGTCGCGATGACCGCACTCCCCTCATAGGAGGCGTAGACGGCGCCGTTTGCCTGTTTGGCGATTTTCCCGGTTTCGAAGACCAGGTCTCCATCGCCGATGCGTACCGATACTTTTTTAACTTCCATGTTCTTATTCCTTTCTTTGTGTTCTTGTGCGTTCGGTGCACGAGTTGTGTTCAAAACAAGTAGCTCCCTTGGCCTGAAAAGCCAACGGAGCTACACAGACTATCAGAAGTAATACCCCCACCCCTTACTTACGCAGGCCAAGGGAGGCGATCAGGGTACGGTATGCCTCGATGTCCTTGTTGCGAAGGTACTTGAGCAGGCGCCGGCGCTGACCGACCATCTGCAACAGGCCCCGGTTTCCTGCATGGTCCTTGGGGTTCTTCTTGAAGTGCTCCTGCAGGTCGTTGATGCGTGCGGTCAACAGGGCGATCTGCGCCTCGGTGGACCCGGTGTTCTTTGCATCGCCGCCATAGGTCGCGATGATCTCTTGCTTCTGTTCCTTTGTGATCATGAGATACTACTCCTCTTGGCGATCAAGCCAAGTTCTTTGATACCGACGTTCTTCTCGAGGCTGCGTTGATCTTCCGGGGTAAAGGAGAGCTCGTCCTCAGTGAGGCAAACCACTCCAGTGATGGAAGCTCCCTCCCAATCCACGAGGCGTCCATCATACCACCCGGGAGGTGGCAGCAGCTGTGTGAAGGCTTTCGTCCGGTACAGCAGACCGTTCTCATTGATCCTGACGGGATACGCCGTCACATCCAATGCATATGGTCTACCGAGCATACTCTGGACTTTATCCAAAGCGCCCTCAAGAAGTTTTTTACGGACCAGGGTGCTGGAGATATTCAATCCTTCTTCAGTTTTGACGAAGGGTGGAACCTCTACCAAGGATCCCGGCACGAGTTGGTCAAGATGTTCCTGCAGCTGAACAGGACCGGCACTGGAAGCCGCCACACCGCAGCGGAAATCTGAACCAACAACCATCATCTTGACCGTACATACCGTCGTGACCAAGACGAGGAACTCCTCAGCTGTGAGTGTACTGAATTCGGCAGAAAAGTCAATGACAAGCAGGTAATCGACGCCACATTCCTCGAGAAACTGCTCGAATTGCAAATCGGTGGTCAACTGCTTCTCCGCCGCTTGGCTCTGCTTGGCCATTTTGGGGTTGCGGTTGAAGGTGATGACCAAGCTGTGCCACCCCTGCTGCCGCGCCACGGCGACGTTGCGTTCGATGATGGAGCGGTGTCCGAGATGGAAGCCATCGAAGACCCCGATTGAGACCACTGCCTCCTCCTGCCAAAGGAGCGGACTATCCACCAGGTAGTTGAAATCAAAGCGCCTCAACGCTCTCCTCCTTCCCGCCAGAGGGGCGGACCCAGCAGGCGATCTTCCGCCGTTCGAGATCGAGGACCGCCCTGAGGCTGCCATCCATATCGTAGGCCATCGCCCACCCGCTGCGTCCCGCCGATCGCGCCGATGGCGGATATTGGCCGTGGACCATGCGTTCAAGCTCCCCGGGAGAACAGGTCACGCGTCCCATTCCCGGTAGGCGCAAGAGGTACTCCTCGCTCCTTTCCAGGGAGGTGTCGAGTGCCTCGCCGGATGAGGCAGACTGCGCCTCCTCGAGGCGGTAGGGACCGATCGCGGTGCGGGTGAGGGACTCAAGGTGGGCGGCGCTGCCCGTTGTGCGGCCGAGATCGCGGGCCAAAGATCGGATATAGGTCCCCTTGCTGACGTGGATGTCCGCCGCAAGCAGGCCATCCTCATAGGAGAGCAGGTCGAAGCGATGGACACACACCTCTCGCGTCTTCATCTCCACCTCCTCCCCGCTGCGCACCCGGTCACTGGCTCGTTTGCCCTCGACATGCACCGCGCTATAGGCGGGAGGGGCTTGCTCAATGACGCCACAAAACTGCGGTATCGCCTCCTTGATCTTCTCAAGGGTGGGCGGCGCGGCTGTCCTGATCACCTCCCCGTCCGGGTCGAGGGTATCGGTCTCGAGGCCGAAGCGGATCTGGGCATGGTAGCGCTTGTCCAAGTTCATGAAGAGTGGATTGAGGCGGGTCAACGAGCCGGTGAGCACCACAAGAAGACCCTGGGCGAAACTGTCTAGGGTCCCTGCATGACCGACTTTCTTCCCGAGCGTCCGTTTGATCTCGCGCAGCGCGCGAAAACTGGTCATGCCGCTCTCCTTGGCAATGAGCAGGATGCTAGGCGTCGTTTCCATCGATGTTCAGCTGATCGATCAAGGCGTTGATCCGCTCCCCTTCAGCGAGGGAGGTATCGGCCTTGAAGCGCAGCTTGGGGGTGTTCCTGGTCTTCAAAAACGTACCAAGCCGCTTCTGGATGAAGGCGCTTGCCCGGCTGAGCGCCTCAACGCTCTCTGCCAGCGTCTCTTCATCCAGGGGTGATGAGATATAGACCGTCGCATAGGCGCCGTCGGGAGAGACGTCGATCCGGCTCACCGAGCAGAGCGTGCTCAGGTGCGGGTTCTTGATCTCACCGCTGACGATCAGGGTGCCGATCGCCTCGGCGATCTTGGCCTCTATGCGCTTGCTTGACCATTGGCTCATATCGTTATGTTCGCCTCCAGTTTCCGAGCGACCTTCTCGGTCTCGACGATCTCCAGGATGTCGCCGATCTTGAGGTCGTGGAAGTTCTCAAGTCCGATACCACACTCAAAGCCCTCACTGACTTCCTTGGCGTCATCCTTGAAGCGCTTGAGGCTGGATATCTTGATGAGGGAGCCGCTGATCTGCATCGAATCACGGATGACACGGACCATGCTGGTACGCTTGACCTTGCCCTGGGTGACCATACAACCGGCGATGGTGCCGATCTTCGGAACCTTGAAGGTCTCGCGCACCTCGACGGTGCCGACCTCGACCTCACGCAGCTCGGGTGCGAGCATCCCCTCCATCGCCAAGCGGATGTCATCGACCACATCGTAGATGATGTTGTACTTGCGGATCTCGATCTTCTCGTGGTCGGCCAACGCCTGGGCACGGGGAGTCGGACGCACATTGAAGCCGATGACCAGCGCATCGCTGGCACTGGCGAGCGTGATGTCGCTCTCGATGATGGCACCGGCGCTCGCGCGGATGACGTTGAGGTGAATCTCGTCGTTGCTGAGCTTCTCCAGAGCCCCCTGCAGCGCTTCCACCGAGCCCTGGACGTCACCCTTGATGATGACGTTGAACTCCTGGATGGTCCCCTCCTGGATCTTCGAATAGAGCGTATCCAGGGTGACCTTCTTCACGTTGTGGCTCTCTCCGAGGCGCTCAAGCTCCTGGCGCTTGGCACCGACTTGGCGGGCTTGCCGCTCATCTTCGGTGACCTGGAAGGGGTCGCCGGCCCCGGGGATATCGGACAGGCCGATGATCTCGACGGGAGTGGAGGGACCCGCCTCCTCGATCTTGCGCCCCTTGTCGTCGAACATCGCCCGCACGCGTCCCGGGTAGATGCCGGCGACATAGTAGTCGCCCTGACGCAGGGTGCCGCGCTCGACGAGGACCGACGCCACGATGCCCCTGCCTTGGTCGATCCGGCTCTCCAGGACCTTGCCTTCGGCGCGGACATCGGCATTCGCCTTCAATTCGAGCATCTCGCTCTGCAACAGGATGGTATCCAACAGCTCGTCGATGCCGATCTTCTTCAAGGCCGAGATCTGGCAATAGAGCGTGGTGCCGCCCCACTCCTCGGGCATCAGGCCCAGGTCGCTGAGCTGCTGCATCACCCGCTCGGGCTTCGCCTCGGGCAGGTCGATCTTGTTGATGGCGACGATGATCGGGACCCCGGCGGCCTTGGCGTGGTCGATCGCCTCCTTCGTCTGGGGCATGACCCCATCGTTTGCTGCGACGACGAGGATGACGATGTCGGTCACCTGCGCACCGCGGGCTCTCATCATCGAGAACGCCGCGTGGCCCGGGGTATCGAGGAAGACGACATCACCCTTGCCCGGCAGGCTGACCTTATAGGCGCCGATGTGCTGGGTGATGCCCCCATACTCCCCTTCCACGACCTTGGTCTGCCGGATGGCATCGAGCAACTTGGTCTTTCCGTGGTCGACGTGACCCATGACGGTGACGATCGGGGCGCGGTCGACCAGGTCTTCCACGCTGTCCGGTTCACTGCTGATCAAGGTCTCGTCGTAGAGGGAGACAAGGCGTACCTCACAGTTGTATTCACCGCAGATGATCTCGGCGGTCTCATAGTCGATCTGTTGGTTGATGGTGACCATCATCCCCATCTTGAAGAGCTTTGCGATGATGTCGGCGGCCTTGAGGTTCATCTTCTTGGCCAGGTCACTGATGGTGATGACCTCCATCATGTCGATGCTCTTGGGCACCGAAGCGAGTTTTGCGGCCGCTTGTTCCTTGCGCCGCTGGATCTGGAACTCCTTCTCCTCCTCGGCATTGCGCTTCTTGTAGGACTGGGTGCTCCGCTTGGTGAAGGTCTTCTTCGCCGGGCGGTTCACCTGGCCAAGCTCCTGGGTGCCTTGTCCAGGACGGGGCGAGCCGGGGCGAGGCTGGTAGCCACCGGGGCGCTGTTGGCCGCCGTACGGCGGGCGCTGGCCACCGGGTGCCGGTCGCCCCCCTTGATAGTTGGGGGTACGTCCCTGGTAGCCACCGGTACGCGGTTGCTGGCCTTGGTAGCCTCCGGTACGCTGGCCCTGGTAGCCTCCGGTGCGCTGTTGTCCTTGGCCACCGGAACCACCTTGGTAGGGGCGTCTCTCCTGGTAGGGAGGACGGGTACCGGGAGCCGGGCGGCCGCCGACCATGCCGGCGACGCGCGGCCCATTGGACGGGACCGGCATTGCATTTTGCGGCGAAAGGTTCTGCAGCTCGGCGTGATCCTTGACGGTGAGGCCTTGGTTGGGTACCGGCGGGAGATTCGTCGGGCGAATCACGACCGGACCGCTGTGCAAGGGTGAAGACTTCAGTCTCGGGGACACGGTCCGTTGACCGCGCGGTGAGGCCGGCTTCTCCCCTTCTGTCTTGACAGTCGGTTCGGCGGGAACCGCCGCACTCTTCTGGGGTTCGGCCTTGGGCTTCGCAACCACCACTTTCTTTTTGACCACGACAACACGTCGACGCTCAGTGGCTGGTTTCTTCTGCTCCTTGGCTTCGACCTTGGGTTCTTCCCTTGTCTCCGTAGGGCTTACCACTTGTTTGATCAGCGTTGCTTTTGGCTTCTTGTTATCTTCCGTCATTATTTCCTCTTGGATGGTTATTACTCTACCTCAAATGCAAGGCCTGTGCCACAGTTCGGGCAGACCGTCATATCTTCGGTGATGGAGCCACCGCAGTTGGGGCACACATACTCGGTCTCTCCTTCCTCTTCGCTGTCGACAATGACCACGTGCTCGTCGATCACATCCTTGATCACGGTCAGCTCCTCTTCGCTCAGATCCTCGAAGCTCGCCAGCTCTTCATCGCTGAGGCTGATGAACTCCTCGACACTGTAGATGTCGTGGAACTGCAGCTTCTTGATGAGCACCTCGTCAAGCGGCAGCTCGCTGAGGTCGAACTCCTCCTCATCGGCGTAGGCCTCCTCCTCGAATCCCTCCGTCGGTGCGCTTTCACCGTCATGATCCTCGTAGAGGTAGGAGTCGTCGGTGTGGAAGATCGACTCGGCACGGGAACGTGCCTCCTTGGCGATGTCCATCTCCTCAAACTGCTCGCTGGTCTTCACATCGATCATCCAATCGACCAGCTTGTTGGCAAGCCGCACGTTCAGACCCTGCTTGCCGATGGCAAGGGAGAGTTGGCTGTCGTCGACGATGGCCACGGCGTGGTAGATGTTCTTGTCGATGACCACCACATCCTTGACCTGTGCCGGGGAGAGGGCATTGTGGATATAATTGACCGGATTCGGGTCATACCGCAGAATATCGATCCGCTCGCCCTCGACCTCACTCATGATAGTCTGAATACGGTTTCCCTTCAAGCCGACACACGCCCCGACCGGGTCGATGTCGTCATGCCTGCTGGCAACGGCGACCTTGGTGCGGTACCCGGCCTCACGGACGATCTTGATGATGTCGATCTGGTTCTGGGCGATCTCCGGCACCTCGACCTCGAAGAGGCGGCGGATGAGTTCGGGGCTTGAGCGGGAGAGGATGACGCGCAGCCCGCGTTCGGCCTTCTCGACCAATTCCACGTAGCACTTGATCTTGTCATTCGGTCCGTAGCTCTCACGGCTGCTCTGGTTGCGCCGGGGCAGGAGGCCTTCGGTTGAGCCGATATCGACGTAGATGTCGCCATTGGGCACCTGACGGCGGAAGTAGCCGATGATGAGCTGCCCCTCTTTGGTCTTGTACTCGCTGTACAGGGTATCCTTCTGGATATCCCGAAAACTCTGATGGGCCCGCTGCTTGGCGCTCTGCACGCTGATGCGGTCGAACTCCTTGAGGTCGACACTAATGAGCAGTTCATCACCGATCTCGCCGTCCTCGTGGATCTTCACCGCATCGCTGAGGGGAATCTCGGTGATCTCGTTGTACCACTCATCGTCGTCGACGATCTTGCGGCGGCTGAAGAGCTCAACACTCTGATAATCATCACTGAACTCGATGACGGCATTCTCGTCCGTGCCGAATTTACGCTTGTATGCTGCCTTCAGGATATCTTCGATGGTGCTGATCACCAACTCCTCAGAGATGTTCTTCTCCGCCACCATACTGCGGATTGCGTCCCCTATCTCAGTTGCCATGACGCTCGTCCTCCCATCTATAGTCGAGTTTTGCCTTTTGAATGGCTGAATATACTATGTTCATGCGTTCTGTCTTTTTGTTTTTCTCCTCAACGAATACCTCGCTGAGGACCACGCTTTCCTCTTGTGCCGCTTCGATGATGCCGCTGACCCATGCGCTTCGGCCACTGTCGTAGACCCGTACCCGCCTGCCGGCAAAGAGGGTGAACTCATAGAGGTCCTTGAAGGAGCGCTCCAAGCCCGGGGTCGAGACCTCAAGGCTCAGGTCACGTTCTCCGAGGGCAAGCTGCATGCGCGGAAAGACCAGACGATAGACGTCGGCGCACTGGTCGACGGTCGTCTCCCCCTCGCGGGCGAGGATGATGATGACCACATTGACACCCTCGCGACGGTTGGCCTGGGCGATCTCAACGATGGTGAGACCGAGCTGGGCCAACAGCGGCTCGTATTCGATGTACAATGGGTTCTCTTGTAACGTTCTTTCCAACATATCTCCAATAACCCCATAAAAAAGGGATGCACCGGACGGCGATCCCCAATAAACACTAATCCTGACTACAATGTACACAGCAC
>LVBF01000057.1 GCA_001604325.1 Spirochaetales bacterium Spiro_04 | reverse complement strand
GAAGGGGCTGCGCTTCGCGAAGAAGCGCCGGGTGCGCTACATCCACAGCAAGACCAAGGAAAGTGAGGAATCGGACGACCCCATATACAACGTGTTCTGAGAAGGCAGCATAGTCGATTGACGCTGTCCCCTGTGCTCACTATGTTTGTGTATGAGGAAAACCAATGGAACAACCTACTATATATTTGGATAATAATGCGACCACAGCGGTGCATGAGGATGTCCTTGCCGCGATGAACGAGGCCGCCTCGCTCTACGGCAATGCATCGAGCATGCACGCCATGGGACGAGAGGCCGCAGTGGCCATCGAGGAGAGCCGACAAGCGGTGCGCGATCTCATCGATGCCCAGGATGGAGCGATCGTCTTCACCAGCGGGGCAAGCGAGGCGAACAATACCGTCTTCAACCTCTTTCGGGAGCGGATCGACCTGGGGGCGAAGCGAAAACGGATCATCACCACGACGATCGAGCACCCCTCGATCATCGAGACGGTCACACATCTCAAGGAGATCGGGTATGCCGTCGACCTCTGCCCGGTGGACAACACCGGACGGGTGGTGCTCTCCCAGATGGAAGCGTTGCTTGGTGACGATGTGGCCCTGGTGTCGGTGATGCTCGGCAACAACGAGATCGGTACCATCCAGCCGGTGAAGGAGATCGCCGCTCTCGCCCACCGTCACGGTGCCTACGTCCACAGTGACGCCACCCAGGCGATCGGCAAGATCGAGGTCTCCATGAAGGAGCTGGACGTCGACTACCTCAGCCTCTCGGCCCATAAGTTCTACGGGCCCAAAGGCATCGGGGTTTTGGCGCTGAGGAAGGGAGTTCCCTTCTCCCCCTTCGTCCATGGAGGTCATCAGGAGGACGGCCGGCGTGCCGGTACCTACAACAATACGGCGATCATCGGCTTGGGAACCGCCGCCCGCATCGCACAGCGTGAGCTGCCGGATGAGAACAAACGGCTGTGGGCGCTGCGCGAGATGCTGAGGGTGGGCATTGAGGAGCGCATCCCGAACGTCGTGGTCAACGGGAACCAGGAACACTGCTTGCCGGGGACCCTGGACGTCTCCTTCCCCCGAGCCGAAGGGGAGTCGATCCTCCTCTACCTCGATCTGGAGGGCATCATGGTCTCCACTGGCAGCGCCTGTGCGAGCGGCTCGCTCGAGCCCAGCTACGTACTGCTGGCCAGTGGGGTGGATATAGAGCTGGCACACGGCTCCATTCGTTTCAGCTTCGGTCGGTACAATACGGAGGACGAGGTCCGCTATGTGCTGGAGAAGCTGCCGCCGATCATCAAGCGGTTGAGGGAGATGTCGATACGATGAACAATTTTATGGCCCAATGGGTATACAGTCCGGTGGTCAAGGACCATTTCATGAACCCCAGGAATACCTGGAATGAAGAAGAGCACTTCGAGGCCGACGGCGTCGGAGAGGTCGGCTCCTTGGCCTGTGGGGACCAGATGCAGGTCCTCATCAAGGTGAAGGATGATAAGATCGAGGATCTGCGCTGGCTCACCTACGGCTGTGCTTCGGCGATCGCCAGCACCTCGATGATGAGCACCCTCGCCATCGGTCTGCCGCTTGAGGAGGCGTACTTCCTCTCCCCGGAGCAGATCACCGAGGCGCTCGGGGGGCTCCCTGAGCATAAGTTCCACTGTTCGGTGCTTGGGGATAAGGCTCTTAGGGCAGCCATCGACGACTATTTGAAGAAATCCGGCAGGGAGAACCCCTGGCAGAACCAGGTGGCCAAGGTCATCTGCGAGTGCAAGCAGGTCACCGACATCCGCGTCGAGGAGTTGGTCAAGAGCAAGGAGGCCACGACGCTCGAGGAGCTGGCCGAGATCACCGGATACGGGACGGTCTGTGGCAAATGCAAGCCGCAGATGGCGCTGCTCTTCGACCAGTTGCAACACTTGTACAACGTCTGATCGTACACCATCGGCTTCGATCACAGAAGAACACACAGACAGGGCGGCCAATTGGCCGCCCTGGTATCAGGAGATGAGCATGTTCTGCCTGACAAATTTTTGTGTTCGGGTTCTCTGAAATGGTTCAACCGTACGATCATGCGTATGCTCTGGTTGTCTCATGGGGGAGTGGTTCCAACGGTCTTGACGGCATCTCCTCGCGTTCCGTGGCGTAGAATGAAGGTCTCCGTGTTCAGATGACAGAGAACTCACTGCCCCCGATGAACTCACGCAGCAGTGAGTCGGCGGGCACCAAGGTGTCGGGAATCGGGTTGACGTGCTCGAGGAACCGCAGGAGCCGGCGGGCCGTCTCATAGGCCGGCCCTGATCCGGGCTTGACCATCTTGAGGAGTGGTTGGGCGTAGGTGGTGAGGACCCCCAGCTCGTAGTCCAGGGCGCTGTTGATCATCGCGTCGGCGTTGTTCTGGAAGGGGAAGATGTAGCGATCCTCGCCGCGGTGTACCGAAGGCCACATGTTCAGCGTCATCTCAGCGCTTGCCCCCCGGGTCCTGAAGTCGCGCACCATGCGTCGGATGATCCGGTTGTCGGTGGTGCTGATGCGGTTGTGGTCATCGAGGTTCAGCTGCGTGAGGGCCGAGATATAGATGCGGAAGATCAGATCTCGATCCAGGGAGGCGGTGAGGTCGGGATTCATCCCGTGGATGCCTTCGATGATCAAGATGGTGCGCTTGTCGATCTTGACCGGCTCGGAATGGTAGGAGCGGACGCGTGTCTTGAAATCATAGGCGGGGATGATCACCTCCTTGCCGTCGAAGAGGTCGTTGAGGTCGCGTTGGAAGAGTTGGACATCGAGGGCGTCCAGCGACTCCAGGTCAGGTTTGCCGAACTCGTCCTTGGGGGCTTTGTCGGGGTGGAGGTAGTAGTTGTCCAATCCGATCATGATGGTCTTCTTGCCCAACACCTGCAATTGGGTGGAGAGCTTGTGGGCGAACGTCGTCTTGCCCGAGGAGGAGGGACCGGCGACAAGGATCGCCTTGACCGAGGAGTGGAGGCTGACCTGGTCTGCGATCGAGGCGATCTTCTTCGTCTGCAACGCCTCGGCGAGACGGATGAAGGATTCGACGGTGTTCTGGTTCCCCATCTGGTTGAGCTGGCCCAACGCCTGGACACCGAGGATGCTGCCCCATGCCTTGTACTCCTTGAAGACGGAGAAGAGGAGCGGGTTGTCGACGAAGGGTTGGACTTTGTTCACCTCGTGCGAGCGGGGGTATCGCAGCAGCATCCCTTGCTCCTGATACGGCTTCAGCTCCCAGACTTTCATCAGGCCGCTGCGGCTGAGCAACGGCTCATAGGAGATGTCCAGATACCCCAAGAGACGATAGACGACGATCTTCGGGTCGTTGCGCGTCTCGAGGAGCGCAACGGTCTGGTCGAAGTGGTTCTCAGAGAAGTACGTGAGGGCCGCATCGTACGGCAAGACCACCTCCTCGATGGGGTGGTCGCCCTCTACCATGGCCCTCATCGTCTGTTCGATGGAGACGATGTCCTCCTTGTTGAGGGTCAGCTCGTCGTCGAAGCGGAAGTAGTAGCCATCGCCCAAGGCGTGGCCGATGATCAAGCGGCGTGATGGGTAGAGCATCGAGACGGCCGCACAGAGCAGGTAGCAGATCGAGTGGCGGTACATCCTGACCCCCATGTCGCTGAAGAGGCGCACCGGGGCGAGGGTGCAGTCGGCGACCAGGGAGCGGCTGCAGGAGTGGAACTCCCAGTTCACCAGTGCCCCCACGTACGGATTCTCCTCATAGGGGATCTTCTGGTCGAATTCGACGATGCCTGCTTTGCGCATCACATCCTCGACCGTGGCGCCGAAAGCCATCGTCAAGGTTTTGTCGTTGATGGTTACTGCAATCTCTTTCATAGAATCAATGATACTCACACCGGGGAGAGACAACAAGGGTTGACGGTGACGATTGACAGCACCACCGAGGCTAGGTACCTTTGTGGTATGGACGAATCACCGCGCCGCATTATCTTGGTCGTCGACCTTGAGAACGAGCTCAGCGAGCAGATCATGCTCACCGAAGTGCAGATGCGCCGCTTTGCAGGCGGACGCTTCCTGGCCCTTCATCTCTGGCAGCACCATCGCGATGGGAACGGGCTGGACAGTGCATCCTATGAGGCGGGCAATCCGATGGTGTTTGCCGCTTCTCCGGCCGCCGAGCTGGATGTGAAGACTCCCCCCTCCTATGTGGTGGTGACGCGCAATCCCACCACCGCCTCCATCAGCTGCAGCGTGGGCTCCTCGACCCTTGGCTCGGGCATCCTTGCCTGCGGGTACCTCGCCGTGGTCCTCATCGGACGGATGCGGCGTCTCGGGGGAGTGCTCATCGATGAGAGGGGGGCGACCTTCACCTCGGCGGAGGAGTATCACAACCGAGGGACGATAGCCGTCGCCCGCTCCGTCCAGAGCGAGCACATCGTCGTCACCGGACCGGCAGGGGAGCAGTACAGTCCCTATGCGTCACTCTACGCCGATGGGGAAAACATCGGCCCTGGCGGCATTGGCATGGTGCTTGGACGCAAGAACGTCAAGTACATCGCGTTCAATGGTGAGGGTGCGAGGAGGGAGAGCGGCGATGTCAAACGGCAGTCGCTCTACAACAAGCGCGCCGAACGGCGAATTGGGCACTCCAAGACCGCCGCCATGATCGCCCGCCACGGCGACTTGGCGCTGGTCAAATGGGCCAACACCCATGGATGGGCCGCCATCGAGGGGTGGTCGCTGCGCCGAGACGGCAGGCTCTGGGCCCTCACCGACAAGATCGACCAGCTGCCGGCACACATCACCCTCTCTCATGCCCTTGCCCTCGGCCCCAACCTCGGCCTCTTCGAGGTGGGCTCCATCGCCCGGCTTGCGCGCCGCTGTCTGGACAACGGCTTGGACCCCGTGGCCATCTCCGCGCTCCTCTGTTGGGCGCGGGAGAGTCGGGCGGAGGGGTTGCTCTCCTTCCTGCCCGACCTTCGGCACCCGGAGGTACCGCTCTATGAACAGATGCTGGACAGCATCGCCTACCGACGGGGGAGCGGGGGGATGGAGTTGGCATACCCACTCGATGAGCTGGTTCGGCGGCACGGGGGGGCGCAGCACGCCTACCTGGTGGCAAAGAGCCCCATCGCGCCCTTCGACCTGAGGGCCCTGCCGGCCACCGCGCTGCTTACCGCCATGGGCGATGATACGATCGTCTATAGTGAGCTGCTGGGTGGCAATCGGTACCGGAGGGGCAATGAGCGAAGGCTGGCCAAGGAGGCCCGCTTCGCCCAGGTGATCAGAGCCTCGGCCGCGTGCGTCGGGTGCCACCACAATGCCCTGATCGACTTCTCCAAAAGGCCCCGCCTCTTTGCAAAGCGCCGGTGCTTCCTCCTGTTGGCCGCCGCGGCCAGCCTCGGTGAGGCTCGTACCATCTCGATCGCCGATGTCGTTGAGTATGGGAGGGCCAGCCTCGATCTTGAGGCGGCCATCAATGAAGAGTTGCATGGGGGGAGGACCGCCAGCTTGCCTGAGCGCATGCTCATCGACGGTACGAGCAACTACCCCAAGGCTCAGGTTGTTCCGCTTGCGCGCCTCCTGGATGCCTATCGATCGGTCAGGGTGAGGGAGAAGCAACGCGATCCATCAGAGACTCGGTGAATGGATGCCTCATCTTCTTTCAAGAGTGCGTAGGTCTTCCCCCAGCGGGAGCGGCCATGGGCCGGCGATCCTCCATTGATGGAGATGATTCCTGATGCATCGATCTCCAAGAGTGGTACATGGGTATGTCCGCTGATGATGATGTCCCCGCTCTTCAGGGCGTAGTGGGAGGGCTCGAAGAAGAAGTCTCCGTGGTTCACCAGGAGCGTACGCCCCTGCCAGGAGAGCTGGACGAGGCGTGGGGGGTAGGGGATTCGGGAACGAGAGAAGGCGTAGGTCGAGTCGCAATTCCCGCGTACCAGCGTCAGTGACGGGGCTTGGGAGAGGAGGATCTTGAAGGCGGGGTCATCGGTGGGGCAGAGGTCACCGGCAATGATGAGGTGGCGTGCCCCATCGGTTCTTACCCGTTCGAACACCCTGTGAAGGGCGTCGATCGACCCATGGAGGTCTGCGGTGATGAGTACGGTGCCGTCCAACACGGGACACTCCTTCTTATACTTCACAATAAATAGAAATCCTCCTTGAGGATTGCGCATTTAATTGCTACTATGATACGGGAATTATATAATAAAAGACAAGGTGGAGGAGGTGCGTATGGCAACGATGGGAACGTTGACGTGTAGTGACTCAGCTGAGGTGGTCTATCGTATCTGGCTTCCTGAGGATGGATCAATCGATGCAGTCCTGCTGATCCTCCACGGCATGGCCGAGCATTCGGCCCGCTACGATGAGTTTGCGAAAAGCCTGAACACCAGGGGGATCGCCGTGTACGCACCCGATCACCGCGGTCATGGGCAAACCGCCTTGAAGAACAACGCGCCGATGGGATGGTTCGCTGAGACGGACGGATGGCAACGGGTCGTCAACGACGCCCTTGAGCTTGCCAACGTGATCGCCGGCGAATATCCACAAAAGCCGCTCTTCATCATGGGCCACTCGATGGGCTCCTTTTTGACCCGCACCTTGATCGCCCAGAACCCCGACCTCGTCGATGGGGCCATCATCATGGGAAGTGGCGCGAGCCAGGGCCTCTTGGGCAAGATCGGCAAGAGGATCGCCGCGGGCAACGTAAAGAAGTACGGTTCGACCCACACGGACACGCGCATGGACAAGCTGAGCTTCGGCTCCTTCAGCAAGAAGATCGCCGATGCCAAGACCCCCTTCGATTGGCTCAGCCGTGATGCGGCGAAAGTCAAGGAGTACATCGACGACCCGCTCTGCGGCTTTGTCTGCACCTCCGGCTTCTTCTGCGATCTGATCGATGGCGTTGAGATGGCAAATGACCGTCACCTCGCACAGAACCTTCCCGCCGACCTGCCGATGTTGATCATCAGTGGCAGCGATGATCCGGTAGGCAAGTTTGGAAAGGGCGTGCGCAAGGTCCATGCACTCTATCAGGGGTGCAACCTTGAGGACCTCTCCTACACCCTTGTCGATGGGGCTCGCCATGAGTTGCTCAACGAGACCGACCGCAACGACACGATGGAGTATCTTGAAACATGGATCGTAGCGAGAATTTAGTGAGGCGGTATCTCGCTTCCATCGCTCCAAACATCAAGCACGCCCATCAGTTCCTCTTGACGGTCGTCCGCCAGTCGACGCGGGACAATATCCTCAACTCCGCAGCGGGTCTGGTCTACTCCACGCTCTTGGCCATCGTCCCCGCCCTGACCTTCCTCTTCACCTTTTTCAATGCCTTGGGAGTCCTGGAGCCACTGCTCCAGGTGCTCAACGTGTGGTTCAGCGAACTCGCTGGAGCGGAGGCCGGTGGCGAGCTGATGGCGATGATCGGTCGCTACACCCGCAATGCAACCAGCCTCGGGGTGGTGGGCCTCGTCTCCTTTCTGGTGACGATGGTCCTCATGGTCAACAAGGCGTGGTCGATCATCAACAGGATCTATCGCTCCAGCAGAAACTACAACCCCATCAAGCGCTTTGCCGGGTTCATCACCTTTCTGATCGTCTCCAGCCTCCTCTTGGCCGCCTACGTCAGCATGGAGTCTTCACTCTCATCCTGGTACTTCAAGATCCTCGATATCCCCATCGGGCGAGGGTTGACAGTCATCTGGACCTTCGGTCCTACCCTGATCATCATCTTGATCCTCTTCCTCTTGATCTACTTCGTCCCCAACACCAAGGTCCGCTTCAATGCGGCTCTCCTGGGGAGTCTCAGCGGCATGGTGATCATCACTGTCTTCAGCAAGCTCACCTCGCTCTTGACCCGGAAGGCGACCAACTACTCGGTCATCTATGGCTCATTCGCCGCAGTCTTTCTCTTTCTCTTCCTCTGTTACGTCTTCTGGGCGACGATCTTATTCAGTGTCGAGCTGGCCTACGTCTTCCAATTCCGCCCCGATGGGTCGGCCATCGTCGGCCTGCCGCAGAGCCCGGCGCTGCAGCTCAGCGAAGGGACCAACATCATGATGCTCATCGGCAGCAACTTCAAGGAGGGGAAGGGCGCCACGACGACCAGGGAGATGCTCGACCGCCTGGCAATCCCCTACAATCGCTTGCAGGCGTTCCTGCAGCTCCTCACCCAGCTGGGGTTCATCACGGCGACCAACAACAGCTACACCGCCTTCATCCCCAACAAACCGCTGGAAAACCTCAAGCTCCAGGATCTGGTCACCGCCCTCTACGGGTTTCAGACCATGGATGAGGTTGAACGCGACACCGCCGGAGAGGCGGTTGCCCGTGAGGTGGAAGAGAAGGGCATCGCCTCCCTCGGGACGCTGACTTTGGAGAATCTCCTTGAGCGCATCTGAGCGCCCATCCAACGATTTGATCTATGGAGAGTGATATGTTCCTCAACCCCGATACCCAAGAATGCGTTGATACCCTGATCTGGCACTCCCTGCCCGATGAGTCGAGTCGAGCGCTGCAACGGTGGCAAATCGGATCGCTTGTGGGGATCCTCTATAAGAATCCTCCTACCCGCTCTCCTGAGAGCCTCGTGGCGATTCCCTTCTCCCTGGTGGTCAAGCGCGGCAGGGAGACGATCCTCGTCGTCTCGCTGGAGATGGAGGACCTGCGTGCCCTTGCCCTGCACTTCGGCTGTCCGCTTCGACAGCTGCAGGAGGAGTATCAGACGAAGGGAAGCTTCGCCCCCGTGTACGGCTACCGGTACGCCGGTGAGCAGCGTGAGATGCTCGGCCCCTATACCGGGGGCCTCTCCAGTGAGGAAGCGATCGCCTTCCTGTTGGAGGCGGCGCTCGATATCTTCGATCTCGTGGATGACCCGCAGCTCTTAGAAGGTGAAGACAAAGCTTCCCGATAGGCTCACCGCCGAGCCGCCCTGCCGCTCATCGGAGGGGGAGAGACGCAATACGCCTTCTGCCCCGCTCTCGATGGCCGTCGGCAGATAGAGGATCGATGTATGCTCTCTCGCCACCACGGTCGGGTAGAGGCGGTGGGGAGCGTCGGCGATGAGGGCGCGGAGTGTGATGCCCTCGATCTCAAGGCGCACCCAATCCCCGCTTCGATAGCCGCTTTGAGCCAACTCCTCGCTTCCCACCGAGAGGGTCGCCACCATCGCGCATCTCTGTTCGTCGAGGGTGAAGGGGAGGGCTTGGGGGCGTTTTTCGGTGGTGCAAGAGGTGAGGACCGTCAGGGTAATCAACAGGACAATGCTCAATCGCTTCATCTAATACTCCTCGTGGTGGAGGGTGAACTCCCGTCTCTGATACTCCACCAAGCCATCTGCCTGCATCCGGGAGAGCTCAGTGGACATGGCGCTGCGTTCGACGCAGAGGTAGTCGGCGAGCTGCTGGCGGTCAAATGGAATGGTGAAGGTTCGACTCTGCTGTCGCTTGGATTCGCTGTTGAGGTAGGAGAGCAGCTTGTCCCGCGTCGAACGCTTGGTAAGATGATCGATCTTCTTCAATAAATCCAAGTTTCTCTGGCTGAGCAGGCGTACCATGTTCTCGATGAGGGTGTGGTGGAAGATGCACCCACGCGCACAGCTGGTGATGACCTTGTGGATGTTGAGAAAGAGGATTGTGCTCTGTTCGGCGGCGACGACGCTGACCTCACTTGCCTGCGTCGTACACGCCAAGGCCTCGGCGAAGCTCCCGCCGACGGCGACCTCGGTGACCAAGGAGCGATTGCCCCAGAAGTCGTGGCGGGTGATGTGGACCCGTCCCTTGAGCACGATGCCCAGCTCATCGGTATGATCCCCCTCCTCGATGATGGCACGATCGCGAGCGAAGTCGCTCGTCCTCCCCTCCAGGCAGCAGAGGAGTTGGGCAATTTCATCTTCCTTGGTGCCGGCGAAGAGCGGGGATGTTTGTAGAATCTGTACCATATTCATAGGAAATCTGTACCCTGTTGGAAAAACAACATATATGCCTCGATTGGCATGGTAGCATACCGACCAAATCCAGACAATGGAGCAGACGAAATGGTTCGACAGATCATACACATAGACAGTGAACAGTGCATCGGGTGCGGCCTTTGCGTGAGCGCCTGCCAGGAGGGTGCCATCGCCCTGGTCGACGGCAAGGCGGTCTTGCTCAGGGAGGACTACTGCGACGGGCTTGGCAACTGTCTCCCCCTCTGTCCGAGCGGAGCCATCACCTTCGAGACGCGGGATGTGGCCGCCTTCACCCATGAGAGGGGGGAGGAGACGCCGCGCTTTTCCTGCCCTGGGACAGAGACCAAGAGCCGGGAGACGGGCAACGACACGGAGCGGGGCAACACAGCGCCTTCAAGCCAGCTGCGCCAATGGCCGGTGCAGCTCACGCTCGTCGCCCCCAATGCTCCCTTCCTTGAACACTCTGATCTCCTCATCGCCGCCGACTGCGCCGCCTTCGCTCACGGCTCCTTCCACCAGACCTTCATGAAGGGTCGGGTGACCCTCATCGGTTGCCCGAAGCTCGACAACACTGACTACAGTAAGAAGCTTGCCCAGATCATCGCGGACCACACGATCAGCTCCATCACGGTGGCTAGGATGGAGGTCCCCTGCTGCGGTGGACTCGACCATGCCGTCAAACGGGCCATCGCACAAAGCGGCAAGGTCGTCCCGCTGGCGGTGGTGACCATCACCAGCGAAGGCGACATCATTCCCTAGAAGGCTGACGGGAGTGTTTGTGGGCCACGTGGATCGGTACTTCCAACGTATACGATGAGCCAAACGGTGATCAGAGGCGAATGTGTCGTTCCTTGATCGTGCGGCTATCTTGAAATAACTCCCATGGATTCTGCTCCTCATTTCAATGTTGGTTCATACTTTGGACAAGGCGCGATTCATACCCCCCATCCCGTTGACATGGGTAGTGCAATGTCCGACCTGGAGAAGTACCTCCATGCTCCCGACTCCCTCGATGTGCTGGTCCGAGCAGCTTTGATTCATTACAATTCGAGACCATTCACCCGTTTCTCGATGGGAATGGGCGCATAGGACGTTTGTTGATTACCCTGTTCCTCCTAGAGCAGAAATGCTTGACGACTCCCTCCCTCTCCATCTCTGATTTTTTGAAGAAGGACAGGATGGCGTATTATGATCGATTGACTCTCGTTCGAACCAGAGGAGACTATGAACAATGGATTAAATTCTTGAGGGCGCTCTCTGAATCGGCAGAGGATGCCTATGAGAAAACGATGCTCCTGGCAAAACTCCACGATGAACATGTGGCGCGAATAGAGACGTTGGGGCGTGCGAGGCTTACGGCTCTTCAGCTGTTCTCGTACCTGGAACGCAATCCCATCATGGAGATCAAGGGCACTGCCCGGTCCTTGGGCCTTTCGTTCAATACTGTTGCAAGTTCGGTCAATCGCCTGATCGACATCGGTATCTTGGTGCAATCTGGTGGAGAGAAGCCCAGGGGCAGGAGAGGATGGAATATCGGAGGCGTTGAAGAGCTGCTCAGCGTTCAGAGAACCGAATCGTCTGAGTTTGAGCGCAACACGGGCTGGGGACCACGATGCAGTCGTTCTCTTCTGTCCTGCGAGCATCGGAATCGGGTGTGAGATTGCTGTAGGAAAGACAATGATGAAGAGTACACTATAGATTGATATGCTGGTACAATATAAAGAGGAGGC
>LVBF01000056.1 GCA_001604325.1 Spirochaetales bacterium Spiro_04 | reverse complement strand
AGCCTCCGCCCCCCGTAGCCGAGCCCGTCATCATACTCGCGCGTCTCCCTCACCCACGCTGCCAGCACTTGGTACCAGAGGCCGGACGGTTCATTGCTCGGCGAGAAGAGGACGAAGGAGGGGTGGTGGCCAAAGTGGCGAAGGATGCGCCGGCTCTCTTCCCGCAAGACGGAGAGCATGGGGATGCCTTCGTTGAAGACGTTCCACATCCCCGCCTCCACCTGGATGAAGACCCCAGCCCGGTCGGCTGCGGCGAAGGCGGCCTCAGGCGGACAGAAGGAGTGGCAACGGATGAAGTTCAGGCCCCATTGGCCGATGATGCGCATGATCCGGTCCCAGTACGCCGGCCCCGTATCGGGGATTCCCGTGATCGGATACTCCCCGCCGAAGTGGGTACCCCTGAAGTACTCTTGTTTGCCGTCGACGAAGAACATGCCATCCCGTGCCTCGATGACTCGTGGGTGTTCTCTCGCATACCGCCTCCGCTGCCCATCGCGCTCTGCGAGTTCTGCTTCGGTGAGGAGGAGCACCGCCCCCGCCATGCCATTCCAGGTTGCGCCGAGCGCATCCGAGACCGCGTGCGCATCCGGGCGATACGGCAGACAGAAGGAGTTGTCGATGCAGACCGTCAGGCGGTGCGCTCCCGCCGGAATGTATCCGAGGGCGATCTCATGGGCGCTGCAGAGCGAGAAATCGCTCCCTTTCTCCTCCCCGTCGATCCAGACCCGGCTCTTCCAGTGCGCAAGCTCGATGCTGAGGACGTAGCGCTCCCCCTCCGTGATATCGACCATCCTGGAGTACCACGCCTCGCCCAAGAAATGCCGGGGAGGAGCGGAGAGGAACGGGATGTTGACCTCCCCGTCACCGGAGGGGGCATACTCGTCGCGCAGGTACCAGTGGCGGTCATGCAGCGCGCTGACGAACGGCGTGTCGAGAGCGATCGCCTCTCCGTACCCCTGCGCTTGCAGGCACCCCGGGATGGTGACCATCCCCCGGTGGTCAGACTCGTTTGTGAGGGCGAGGGACCAAAGCCCTGAGAGGTCGATCATCGCTCAGGCCCTGTATGCAAAGACGTTCAGGTTGCGATAGCGCGCCGTCAGCGGTGCCAGCTGACGAAACCCGATGCGTCCGCCGCCCAGACGTTCGCCATAGGTCACCCCATCGTCCTCGAAGGTGAAGATTGGCAAGTCGTTCATCAAGAAGCGGACCGCATCATTCGTCTTGATGAGGGAGAGACGGTAGAATTCAGCCGCCTCCGCGGCTTCCGGGATGGGGTCGGCGCCTTGGGCCACCAGATGAAACCCGTGGCTCTTTCGAAGGTTGCAGGTATGGAAGGCACGCTCATCCGCTTCCTTGCGCCGAAAGTAGGAGACATGCAGCGCATCGATGTCCCCGCTGTGGTACTGCGGGTACTCTCCCGTGCGCGTGGCGAGGCGTGGATCGAAGAGGTCCCTCCCGTCCCTGCCTCTGGCAGCGAAGAAGAGAATGCACAGTCCCCTGTCGCTCATCGGCTGGAACTCCCACTCGATGACGATGTTGTCGTCAAAGACCTCAGGGCACCAGAGGACGTAGTTGGCCTTCTGCCCCGAGGAGGCGTCAAGGCGGTTTTTCATCACCATTGAGCCGTCGGCGAAGCTGATGTTCGCCTCCCCTTCAAGAAGGAAATCTTTGATGTCCTCCTCACGTTCCAGTCGATTCTGGTAGAGCAGCTTCCCCTTCATTGTTTCCTCCGTAGGTTCGTATCGCGCTCCATGATGGCGTTCAGGTGCGGCGCGATGAGCTGAGCATAGGAGGCCGCCCCCACCCGGTGCAGGTGCACCCCGTCCGGCATGTACAGCGCCGCCCGCTCTTCTTCCGTCAACGATGCTTGATACGCTGCGGTAAGGGCGAAGGCATCGATGAACGGCACGCCCTCACGCAAAGCCAGCCGCCCCATCTCCTCGGCGTAGCGGACGAGGCTCTCCCTGATGCTCTTCCGCTCCGCGTCGCAGACAAATCCTGTGAGCATGGAGATCGGCGAGACGAGGATGGGCAGCGCATCGCATCGGTACGCCGCCTCGATGAATGGACGGAGGCTGTCGGCGAAATCCTCGACGGCGACGTAGCGCTCCCTCTTCTGCGGCGTGGCATCGTTGTGGCCGAACTGGATGAGCAGGTAATCGCCCGGCCTCAGGTGCTCCTCGATGGCCGCGAGGCGTCCCTCCTCCCGGAAGGAGCGCGATGAGCGGGCCCCAATCGCCTGGTTGTACACCGTAACGTGCCCGCTCTCATACCGCTTGCGCGGCCAGGCGGCTGGGTCCTCCATCTCGTGCTCCGTGATGACACCGCCGTCGAGGCAGCCGATCAAGTACTCGCCCCACCCCTTCTGTGGCTCCTGGTCACTCTCGTAGTTCTGCATCGTTGAATCGCCGGTGAGCCACAGCGTCCGTTTGCGCTTCATGTGCGGGAGGACCTCGCTGAAGTCCATGTCGCTGCCGAGGTAGAACTTGGGATAGACCGGCTGGTTGTAGCAGTTGTTCTGCCATGCGATGCCCGTGCGGTACTGCTCGTCATGCATCAGCGTGAAGAGCTTGCATTCGGTCACCTCGGTACTGGTATAGATGCGGATGGCGCTGCTGTCCTCCGCCCTGAGGAGGAGCTCTTCGCGCCAATCGCCCCAGATGTCGGCCACCAGACAGGGATTGCCCTTGGTGCCGTTGTTGGTCAGCGTCGCGCGGGGGGTGAGCATGACGCCGTGCGTCAGGTCATTGATGATGCCCGGCTGCCGTTTGCTCCAATCGTTGGTCTGGTAGTCACTGTCCGCGATGTGCCCGTCGAGGATCTGGGTGCTGATGTCGGCGGCCCAGCGGATGCTCATGTTGGTTCCCAGCCTTTCCAGCTCCGTCTCGCCTCCCCGACAGTCGTAGACGGGCAAATCCTGATTGATCCAACAGGAGTAGCCGCGCCGCGAGGGATCGATGTCGCCGACCATGCAGCGCCCGAGGTCTCCAGAGGCTCGGTGCCCCCAGAGCACCGCACCCGTCTCGGCATCGCGCAGGGCATAGGCCTGGGGGACAAACTCTCCACCCTCGAAGACGTTGAAGATCTCCAGACCGGGTCGGTCGGGATCGAAATCGCCCACGTGCATGGCATCCCCATGGCCGAACTTGCGGATCGTCCCATCCGGCATCGGGCCGCTGGAGCTGTAGAGCAACGATCCATCATCGTCGATGACCGCCGCCCCGTAGATGATCTCCATCCTCCCATCTCGATCGATGTCGGCCGTCGAGAGGGAGTGGTTCCCCTGCCCGGCCAGCGCTCCGTAGATGGGGTCGCTGCCGTTTTCGGCGCACCCCTCCTCGTCGTTGAACGGGTTGGAGAGCGCCACAAAGCCACTGTCGGCGCTCCACCGCAGCGAGAAGCGGTCAGTAAAGTCATAGGCGGCGATCGCCGCCCGGGTATAGTAGCCGCGGCAGACGATCAAGGAGGGGTGCTCGCCGTCAAGGTAGGCCACGCCGGAGAGGAAGCGGTCGACCCGGTTGCACGGCTCGATACGCCTCCAGGCGTAATCGCCCCACAAGAGGCCGTCGTCCACCCGCGGGAAGGGGAACATGATGGTCTCGAGCTCACTCCCGTCGCCGGCGAACATCGTCAGGTATTCGGGCCCTTGGTAGATGAAGCCCCGGAACTCCCGCAGTCGGTTGCGCGCACTCCGCTTTGGCGCATAGACATCGAAGAGATAATCGACAAGCGAGGCGGCGTCTGCTCTCTCCAATGGATACGCATAGCGGTCCTCGATGCCGAAGCACGCCTCGAGCGTGGCGGGCCACTGGCCCGATTTCACTTCAGGACGATCGTGCCACATCATGAACAGGTCGGTCACATGGGCATGGAAGTCCTCGTTGGAGCAGACGTAGTTGTCCTCATGCGAGGCTCCCGCCTCCGGCATCGTCACAAAGGCCTCGCTCTTGACCGTCCCGTCGACATCAAAGGTGGTCATCTTCGTGCCC
>LVBF01000224.1 GCA_001604325.1 Spirochaetales bacterium Spiro_04 | reverse complement strand
ACACCAAGCTCATCGGCACGCTGGGCACCACCGCCTTGGCGGCCCACTTCCTCGCCACCACCGCCGAGTCGATCACCTACCTCCCCTCCTCGGGCTTGTCGACGGCGGCGACGACCTTGGTGGCCCATTCGCTCGGCAGCGGCGACAAAGCCCTGGCCCAGCGCTTTGGCGACACCTCCCTGATCTTGGGCACGCTCTTCATGAGTGCCATGGGTCTGGTCCTCTACTTCTTCGCCCACCCACTCTTGGGTCTCTTCACCGCCGATGAGGCGGTCATCACACTGGGGGCGAAGGTCCTGCGCATCGAGGCCTTCGCGCAACCCGCCTTCGGCCTCTCGATGCTCACCTTCGGCATCTTCCGAGGAGCCGGTGATACCAAGAGCCCCTTCTTCATCTCCATCGCCGGCATGTGGCTTGTACGCCTCCCCTTGGCCTGGGCGCTCCTCTCCTATACGACGTGGGGTCTGTGGGGTGTCTGGTTGGCCATGGCGAGCGACATCACGCTGCGCGGCATCATCTGTCTCTTTGCGTATCGCCACTCCGGTTGGCTCGAACGGTATACAGAGCAGCACTGAGGGCGAGAAACTCATCCCATCCCAACGCCTCGGCCCGTTTATTCTCCTCGACACCGCTCTCTGCAAAGAGGGCGGCCACCCCCTCCTTGCCGAGGAGAGCCCCACTCTTGCCGCTTCTCACATTATTGAGGATCGTCTTGCGCCGTTGGGCGAAGAGATCACCGCGGATGATGGAGAACGACTCGCGAAGGTGGGGAGGCACCCGGCTCTCCTCTCGCAGCGTGAAGAGGACGATGCTGCTCTCCACCTTCGGTGGGGGGTAGAAGGCAGAGGGAGGGATCGTGGCGGCGGTGGTGATGTCGTAATCGGCCTGGGCGAGGAGGGAGATGGCGGACCACTCTTTGCTGCGCTCCCTCGCCGCAAGGCGGTCGGCCACCTCTTTTTGGAGGGTGAAGACCATGAGCGGGGGGCGATGGTCGCTCTCCAAGAGGCGGGCCACCAGGATGGTGCCGACATTGTACGGCAGGTTGCCGCAAATCCGGTCGACCGTCCCCACTCGCTTGAGATGGGGAAAGAGCGTCTTGAGGGCATCGCCCTCCACGAGGGTGAAGTTGGGATGGGAGCCAAACGCCTCCTCCCGCAAGATGTCACAGAAGCCGTGGTCGATCTCGAAGACGGTGAGGTCGACCTCCTGTTCGAGGAGGAGCGTCGTGATCGAGCCGATGCCCGGCCCGATCTCAAGCACCCGAGAGCCCGCCGTGAGCGACAGCAGGCTGACGATCTTCTCCCGGATGGAGGTGGTGAGCAGGAAGTTCTGTCCAAACTTCTTCGTCATCGCAAAGTCCCGCTCTCCCAAGAGCTGGGCGATGGCCTTCGGTGAGTCGTATGCGAACTCCCATTTCATACCGTTTCCTCCTCTGCCGCTTGGACATCGACTCAGCATAGCCAATGGCGATGACCGTCGTCAACAGCAGGAGCAAATAGCACAGGTAGGCTGTTTTCCCGAGCTCCTGAGGATGAGCGGCCCCCCATGCAAGGAGGGTGAGCAGGAGATTACAGACCCACATCAGCGGTTTGACGGCGAGGGGGCCAAAGACCAGGAGGGCGAGGCTCAGCGCCATGGAGAGGGCGATGAGCAGCGTCACCGGGGTTGAGAGCAGCAGACCCATCGCATTCCAGCTGCCGGTATAGAGGAGTGAGGCCGGGGCCGTGGCGGCGATGGCCATGGCGGTGGTGCGCAGCGGGAAACGAGGGAGGCGAGATGAGAAGAGCAGCGCGGCGAAGGCCGCCCAGCTGTAGAGGGCGGAGAGCGAAGTGAGGATCTCAGGAAAGAAGGCGAGCTGGAAGAGGAAGGCCCCGTTCGAAGCTGCCCCGGGTCTGATGGGCAAGAAGATGGCGAAGCGAAAGAGGAGGGCGCGCACCAGGCTGGGCTTTGGCCCCGCCAACAGGACGAAGAGGATGGGG
>LVBF01000055.1 GCA_001604325.1 Spirochaetales bacterium Spiro_04 | reverse complement strand
ATCGGTGCCTTCGGCCCGACGACCCCCAAGCAGTTCACCCCCCAGGACACCATCCAACGACCCACCTCGATCTACGGGGTCTCCAAGGTCAGCGGGGAGCTGCTCTGCGACTACTACCACCACCGCTGGGACGTCGATACCCGTGGTATCCGCTTCCCCGGCGTGATCAGCAACCTCACCCCACCGGGTGGGGGGACCACCGATTATGCGGTGGAGATCTACTACGAGGCGGTGCGGGCCAAGCACTACACCTGCTTTTTGCGCGGGGACACCTATTTGGACATGATCTACATGCCCGATGCCGTCGATGCCGCCATCCAGATCATGGAGGCCGATCCTTCGAAGTTGCGGCACCGAAATGCCTTCAACATCGCGGCGATGAGCTTCTGTCCGGAGGAGCAGGCCGCCTATATCCGCACCCATATCAGCGAGTTCACCATCAGCTATGCGATCGATCCGGTCCGCCAGGCCATCGCGGACTCGTGGCCGGACTGCATGGAGGATTACGCGGCGAGGGTCGAGTGGGGCTTTACGCCTCGCTACGATCTCGCCTCAATGACCGCCGATATGCTGGAGACGATTACCAGACGGGAGGGAAAATGAACGAGACATTGCAGAAAGAACTCACCGAATTTCTGGAGAGTTTGAAGAAAGAGGGCCTCTACAAGGAGGAGCGGATCATCCAAAGCCCCCAAGGGCGAGAGATAACCGTCACCGGTGAGCCGGTGTTGAACTTCTGTGCCAACAACTACCTCGGCCTCTCCGGTGACCGCCGGATCATCGAGGCGGCCCAACGGGCCATGGATGAGTGGGGCTACGGCCTCTCCTCGGTGCGCTTCATCTGCGGGACGCAGACGCTGCATAAACAGCTGGAGCAGGCGATCTCGTCCTTCCTCAAGACCGAGGACACCATCCTCTTCTCCTCCTGCTTTGACGCCAACGCAGCCCTCTTCGAGCCGTTGCTCGGACAAGAGGATGCCATCATCAGCGACGAGCTCAACCACGCCTCGATCATCGATGGGGTGCGCCTCTCCAAGGCGAAGCGGCTGCGCTACCGCCACAGTGACATGGGCGAGCTTGAGGCGCGTCTCAAGGAGAGCCAGGAGAGCCGGAGGCGCCTCATCGTGACCGACGGGGTCTTCTCCATGGACGGGGATGTGGCGAAGCTCTCACAAATCTGTGACTTGGCCGAGCGCTACGATGCGCTGGTCGCCGTCGATGACTCGCATGCCACTGGGTATCTCGGCTCCCATGGGCGGGGAAGCATCGAGCTCTGCGGGGTCGAGGGACGGGTCGATTTGATCACCACCACCTTCGGCAAGGCGTGCGGTGGAGCGAGCGGAGGGTGCATCAGCGGCCACAAACTCTTGATCGACCTCTATCGCCAGCGAGCCCGGCCCTACCTCTTCTCCAATACCCTCGCCCCGGCGATCTGTGGCGGGACGCTGAAGGTCCTCGACATCCTCTCGTCTGACGACGAGCTGAGGAAACAGACGATGAAGAATGCCCGGCACTTCCGCACCTTGATGCAGGATGCGGGCTTTGACCTCATCCCGGCAGAGACGGCTATCGTCGCTGTGATGGTCTATGATGAGGCCAAGGCGGTTGAATTGGCATCCAGACTGCTGAAAGAGGGCATCTATGTGATAGGCTTCTCCTACCCGGTGGTCCCCAAGGGCACGGCGCGTATCCGCGTCCAGCTCTCCGCGTCCCACACCGATGCGGACATCGCTCGGGCGGTTTCCGCCTTCACCACGGTGGGCAAGGCCATGGGCCTCGTCAACTGAAGATACGTGTTTCAAGCTCCTCGCCGTAGCGCTTCAACTCGGCGAGGATTTTTTTCTCACTTGCCGCCGTCTCGACGCTCTGCAGCCGCTCTGCGATCTTGCGGGTGTAGAAGGCGAGGTTCATCTTCGTATTCCCTGGTGGGTTGAGCAGCCGGTTGGCGCAGAAGCTCTTCCAGCGGGAGCGCTGTCCCTCATCGAGGGCCTCGGGCCAGTTGCGCCCGACGTGGCGGAAGAGCAGGTCGGGGACCCGGCGGTCCTCAAAGGGGAGGTTCAGCGAAAGCTTCTCCTTGGGATCGGTGTTTCGTATGGTTTCGAAGCGCCGCTGGTCTCCATCGCCGAAGAAGCCGTCATAGAGCATGAAGTCCACATCATCGACGCCTTCGTAGCTCTCGTCGATCGAACGGGCCTTGAGCAGGAGCTCGGGGTGTTTGATCAAAGCGTTGTGGCGCATCAGGGCACTCTTCTTGTCGAGGCCGAGTTTGACGGCCAACTCATCGGTGAGTACGTTGAGTGGGGAGATGAACGGGCACTTGTTGATCGAGATGATCACGACCCCGTCGACTTTGAGCAGCGTGTCCGCCTCGGACGCCAAGAGCGGCATGATGTCCTTGGAGAGATCGAAGCAGATGATGGCGTTGGCATTGCCTCTGAGGTGGGTGATGGGGGTGACGAGGCGTGTACACCCCTGGTTCTTCGTGAAGATCGGGGTGGTGTAGAGCACCGGATCGCCGAAGGGGGCCTTGGCGATCTGCTTGACCCGTGCCTTGGTGCGCAGTGCGTAGGCGTAGTCGTAGAGCTTGGGTTGCTTCTCCTTGATGAGGCGGGCGAGGGCGATCGTCGCCCTGACGTCGACGAGCGCATCATGCGCCCCCTCTTGGTCGATGTTGTTCGCCTCGGTCAGAGCAGTGAGCCGGAAGGTCGGGTTGCCGGTCTCCTCTTTGGCAGGGGGCCATACAATCCCTTCCGGGCGAAGGTCGTAGGTGGCCCGCACCAGGTCGATGATATCCCACCGGCTGTTGCCACCCTCCCACTCGCGGCGATACGGGTCATAGAAGTTGCGGTAGAGGGCATTTCGGATGAATTCATCATCGAAGCGGATGTTGTTGAATCCGGCGACGGTGGTGTTGGGCTTGCTGAACTCACTGTTGATCCGCTTGATGGCCTCAGCCTCCCGCATTCCGCTCTTGTTGACCATCTGCGGGGTGATGTCCGTGATGGTGCAGGAGAGCGGGTCGGGCAGGTAGTCATCGCTGAGGCGAACGTAGAAGACGACGGGTTCCCCGATGGGGCGAAGCTCCAGGTCGGTCCGTTGCCCGGCGAACTGACTGATGCGGTCATAGCGGCTATCCAGACCAAAGGTCTCGATGTCATACCAGAAGATGGTGGGTTGATTCGACTGTCTGCTCATGGCCTGAGTGTAGCACATTCTGACCATGCTGTCTGTTTTGCACCGAAGAGTTGTCCTCTTTTCCTCTCTGCCGTATGATGGGCATATGAAAGCAGCGACCGCGATTCTTCTCCTTCTTCTCATCGTTGCCCCGATCGGGGCCTCCGTTCCCACGGCCAATGATGTGACGGTGGCGGTTGCGGCCATCACCGATGCCACCTTCAGTGCGGTGGCTGCATTTTTGAACACTCCAGCCCTCAATCTGCCCGGCATCGAGATGCACCAGAGGCCCGGGCAATCCCTGCCACACCTCTTGAGCTTCAAAGACAGCGATGTCGCCTCCTATGCACCGGTCTTCGCCCGGACTCGACCGGTAGGGCAGAACTTCTTCACATCGCTGCTCAGCGCCGCCCGTGGTCCGCTCAACGATCCGGTCTTGCAATTGCTCACTGCCCACGCCTGGCAAGAAGGGCACGCCCGGCTGACCGGCACCGCCTCGACCGATTGGGGGGAGGGGACGACGCTCGCCACGCTCATGGCCAAGGCAATCAGCGGTGCCCCCATTGAGCCGATCACCGTCAACGCGGATGTGGATGTGCAGGGTTGGCGCATCTCGACGGGGGTGCATGTCAATGGGACTTTCATCATAGAAACAACAGCGGATGGATATCTCGATATCCGACCGCTCGTGTTACACATCAATGGGAACGAGGTGGCGACACCCTAAGGAGGAGTGATGAGCGACAGGATGCAGAGAGCCGGTGAGTTTCTTTCCCGACACAAGATCAGTGCACAGTCCATCGACATGGAGCAGTTGGTAGAACGCTTCTTGGCAGAGATGGAGAAAGGACTATCCGGTGACGGGGAGAGCTCGTTGAAGATGATCCCGACCTACACGACGGTCGTCGATCGTCTGGAGGCTGACAAGAGCGTCATCGTCCTCGATGCCGGAGGCACGAACCTCCGCAGCTGCCTGGTCAGTTTCAAAGCGAGCGGAGAGCCGGTGATCACCGACTTCCGCAAGACTTCGATGCCGGGGTTCAAGCGCGAGGTGTCGAGCGCTGAATTCTTCTCTGTCCTCGCCGATGAAGCTGAACGCCTGATTGACAAGAGTGACCGCATCGGCTTCTGCTTCTCCTACGCCGCCGAGATCCTCTCCAACCACGATGGGGTCCCCCTGATCTTCTCCAAGGAGATCAAGGCCCCCGAGGTCATCGGAAAGCCGGTGGGGGCCAACCTCCTCGCCGAGCTCGCCCGCCGGGGCCACGACGTCTCATCCAAGAAGGTGGCCGTGCTCAATGACACGGTGGCGACCCTCTTGGCTGGGGTGAGCGTCACGAGTGAGGTCCCCTACAGCGGCTACATCGGTTTCATCCTTGGCACCGGCACCAACACCGCCTATGTCGAGGAGCACGAGAAGATCACCAAGCTCTCCCTGGGGGAAGGGAGGCAGATCATCAACGTGGAGAGTGGAAATTTCGATTTCTGCCCCGGTGCCATCGACCGGGCCTTCTTCGATTCGACCAAACACCCCCATGCGTATCATCTGGAGAAGATGATCAGCGGCGCGTACCTCGGACCGCTTGCCGGTATGGTCATCGAGCGGGCCATCGATGAAGGAGTCCTGAGCGCCCGCTTTGGCGAACGCTTCAAGGCCATTGGGACGCTCACCACCACGGTGATGAGCAACTACCTGGAGATGCCCTTCAACGAGGAGTATGCCCTTGTCTCCTGCGTCAATGGCGATGAGGATGATGCCCAAGTGCTCTGGACGATCATCAATGCGCTCATCGATCGAGCGGCCAAGCTCACGGCGGCGAATCTCACCGCCACGATTCTCAAGCGAGGGGCGGGCAGTGACCCGCGCCGACCGGTCTTGATCAACGCCGACGGCACGACCTTCTACAAGACCGAGTATCTGAAGCCGTACACCGAGTTCCATCTCAAGGAGCATCTGCAAGATCGTCATGGGCGGTACTACCGCTTCATCCAGATCGCAGACTCCCCGACGATCGGAGCGGCCATCGCTGCATTGGGGATCTAGTACCATGGCCGACTGCGTGAGCTCTGATCTGCGCAGACGCATCATGGCCTCCATCAAGGCCAAGGACACCAGGGCTGAACTGCTGGTGCGGCGATATCTCCACCGACAAGGCTTCCGATATCGGACCAATGACCGGCGGCTCCCTGGAACCCCGGACATCGTGTTGCCCAAGTATCGCACCGTCATCTTCATCAATGGGTGCTTCTGGCACGCTCACCACGGGTGCTCCCGATATACGCTGCCCACGAGCAATCAGGAGTTCTGGAGGGAGAAGCTCGCCAAGAACAGGGAGCGTGACCAGCGGACCACTGCCCTGTTGCTCTCCCAGGGCTGGCGCGTCCTCGTCGTCTGGGAGTGTGAGTTGGCCACCCGGCGCCTGAGAGAGGAGACGCTCAGTGGCCTGGTCAACGAGATCTACAACAATTAGGGGGTGGAGGCCCGCTCGATGAGCGAGCGTTGCCACGCGAGGAGGTAGTCGTGCGTTTCTTCCCTGTCGCCGGCGACGTCCGCGATCAGGCGGAAGACCGGCTCGGTCTTGCTGCCGCGCATCCACAGGAATGCCTGCTCTCTTCCGTCCCGGTCACAGAGCGCCACCTTGTAGCCGCCCGTGTAGGGAGGCGTTCGGTACTCCTCCCCGATGCCGGCCCTGCACTCCAAGCCTTCGGTCTGATAGACGCGATACGATGTGAATCCCCGCTCTTCAAGGTCACTGGCACGTTGTATCCAATCTGAGGCCAAGAGCGCCTCATAGCGCCGCTTCAGCTCGCCGTGGCCGCAATTGATCTTCATCACCGCCGATGGGGAGGAGACTGCGGTGGTGGTGAAGGGCGGCAGGCTTTCGATGATCGCTGTCAATGTGTAGCGTGGGGGGAGGTCGAGGGTGAGGCGGGTGAACCAGAGGTCGGCGATCTCGCGCCTGCGCAGGAGCTGCACCAGGCTGACCAGGGTATTGATCGGGTCACGAACCCGGGCGGGATGGGTGATGTTGCCACCGTTGGATCCCTCGCCGAGGATGGGGACCTCCCACCCCTCGCTTCTCTTCTGCTCCCCCAAGCTCACGACATTGGCTTCACCGACTTCACTTCTAAAGACCTCGGCGCCGAAGACGCGGGCGATGGCGTCGACGCGCATCGAGGTGGGGCCGTTTACGGCGGTGGCGAGCCTTCCGGTGGGGTTCTTGAGCCGGCTCTGGGCAAGTTCACTGAGCAGGGCGAGGGCATAGACACGTTGGGCATCGAGGATCTTTGCCTTCCCACTCGTCTCGTCGATATAGACGATGTTGCCCCGGTCCCCGTCGTTGTCCACGCTGTAGCCCAAGACATACGACTGATTCTCCTTATAGTGCGCCTCGAGCAGCGACCGGCAGAGATCGAGGTTCTCCCCCTCGGGGACGATGGCGTGGACCACATCCCCCGGGCGATCGTGGTAGAGGGCGACCTGTACCCCCAACGACGACAGGAAGGGCGCGTCGATTGAAGCGCCGCGTGCGCTGCCGTTGAGCTCTCCTACGATGCCGATCGGTTCATGCATCAATGCAGTGTGGAGAGAATCCTTGAAACGGGCCAATTGTGCGTCGTCACTGCTCTTTGCGGCGGTTATGAGGGCGAAGCGGCTATAGCAGTCGAGGCTCCATGCACGGTCCCGGTCGATGTGTTCGAGGGTCGACCGATAGGTGTCCCGGTCCAAGCCGGCGCTCAGCTCCTGCACGAGGCGGATGGACGCTTCGCCTGCTTCGAGCAGCGAGGCGTAGGTCGCCATCAGGGTGTTGGCGGTATTCCCATCGTACACGCCGCCCCTCGTTCCCATTTTGAAGCCGTTGTGGCCGATGGGGTTGTGGCTCGCCGAGATGTAGAAGAAAGCGTCGCACCCATCGTGTGTGGAGGCGGCCATGATCTGGGGGGCGCTGGTGATGAAGAGATAGCGGACCGAGCAACCGAGGGCGAGGAGGATGCGTACCACCACCTCCCCAAGCAGTCGTCCGGTGGGACGGGCGTCGAGGCCGACGAGGACCGACGGTCGCTCTTTGTCCAGATGGCGGAAAAACGCCACGGCGGCCAAGGCGGCCAGGATGAGGTCGCACCTCTTGACCTGCGCGCCTCGGTCCTCCTCATCCCCGCTGAAGGCAAAGACCTTGCGCCACCCCGAAGCGGAGATGATCATCTCGCCGTAGGCACGGTTCATCTCATCACAGGTGGGGGGAGAGAAGGAGAGTGGATCACGTTCATCATCGGTGATGAACAGGGTGTGCAGCGCATCGGTATAGGTCATGCAAGCCTCCGGTGGCAGAGTATACCACATATTGCACAGCAGAAAAAACTAGAGTAGTGTGGACCCATGATTCCTATATGCGCTGCGATCCATGACCTGAGCTGCTACGCCAAGAGCTCGCTGACCGTCGTCTTGCCGACGCTCGAGGTGCTCGGGGTTGAGACATGCCCACTGCCCACCGCCCTCCTCTCCAGCCAGACCGATGGCTTTGAGTCCTACTACTTTCGCGAGACGACCGAGGACATGGCTTCCATCCTTGGCTCATGGCGGGAGCTCGGCCTCTCGTTCGATGCCGTCTACTCGGGCTTCCTCGGCTCGGATGTTCAGGCGGACTTGGTCGCTTCTTTCATCGAATCGCAACGACAGCAGGGTAATCCCCTCGTCTTGGTCGACCCGGTCCTCGGTGATGACCAGAGCCTCTATGGGCCGATCGAAGGCTCCCATGTGCAGGCGATGAAGGCGCTCATACAGAGGGCGGACATCATCACCCCCAATACGACCGAGGCCGCCTTGTTGCTGGAACGGCCGTTTGAGACGATCTTCACCGTCGAGAAAATCAAGGCATGGGCGAAGGAGCTGAGTCAGCAAAGTGGGGCGAAGGTGGTCATCACCAGTGTCCCGTTTGGAGAGACCACCGCGGTGGTCGCCTCCGATGGAAACGATCAATTCCTGCTTCCCTATGAACCGATCCACGTCTCCTATCCGGGTTGTGGAGACCTCTTCAGCTCGATCCTCCTTGGACTTCTCCTTGGTAAGGAGCACTTCCAAAGTGCAGTGGAGGGGGCGGTCTCCTATACATCGTTGGCTATCGGGCGCAGTTTGCAAGCGGGCTACCCGATGCGCCACGGGGTCTCTCCAACCTTGATCTTGGGTGATCTTGCCGAGCGACATACCGCCAACCATAGTTTGGTATGATTGCTTACAAACTTCCTAAATGATTTACTAATAATTACATACGTACAATTCAAACACGATCGTACTGGTGGGTGACGTTCTTGTGAATCAATCCTTTGGTCCCCAGCGTGAAGTTAATTAGGACTGCTAACTAGATATGATTCTTTCGATCACGTGTTGCTGGAAGAGCCGAGAGAGAAGTCACCGACCAGTTTGTAGACGGAACCGTCGCGCTTGAGCTCGACCGTTCGCCCCGGAAGATACCGGGGGATGATCTGCTCGATGTACTCCCGGCTTGCCTCTTCCACCGCTTTGCGGTCCTTTTCATCGACGGGACACAGGGTGCGGATCTCGACGCTCAGCACATAGCCCCGGCCATGTTCGCTGCCGTAGCCGGCGGTGAATTGGGTACCGGTGGAGAAGAGACCGTCGTAGGCGACACTCGCCGCCTTTCCCCGGGGAAGACGGTTGGGGTGCAGGGGATAGAGTCCTTCAAACCGTTCCTCGAGGTAGTGGTCAAGGTCATCCGCCATGTCGCGCAGCTTCTGCTCCAATTGGATCTGCTTCGGATGGGTACTCATGGCTTCTCCTCGGTATCGGAGAGTTGATAGCGCCGAAGCAGGGAATCGAGGGAGGAGAGGGCGGGCATTTCACGCTCCGGCGGCGGTGGTATCAGCACCGCTTGCCGGGGGCGCTGTGCATCGATGGGAAGTGGGGTGAGTTGGTCAAAGACCGTACGAGCGGCCAGATGAGCGGCATACGCCTCGATGCGTTCCTTATGGAGGGAGAAGATCGCCCTCGCCTCATTGGCCATGGCGTTGAGCGCACTGGCGCCGGTCTCGTCAAGCTTGTACTCTTCAGCGAGGGGGGTGTGGATGCGGGTATAGGTGAGCTCGGGGATCGCCGAGGCGATTTGGTCAACGTTTTGCATTTGGGCGGTGGCGTAGATTTTTTGGATCGGGGCGCCTTTGGCCGGGTCGATCCACCCCATGACGCCGGTGCCGGCTCCCCCTACCTTGAAGGAGAAGTCACTGCTTGCCGTCGAGAGGGAGAGGATGTGGTAGCTCTGTGCCCGGGGATAGAGACGCTTCGCCTCGATGTATGCATAGAGAGAGGGGTTGTTGGCGACGACCCCTCCGTCAATGAGCGTCATCTGGCGGCCGAGGGTGCGGTCCTGGAGGAAGGCGGGCTTGAAGAAGGTCGGAGCGGCACTGCTTGCCCGCGCAGCCTCCCAGAAGAGGAACTCATGGCTATCCGATGAGATCATCGAGAACGGTCTGCCCTCCTCGGTGTCATAGGACATGATGAGGGTAGGGACCACCGCTTCGCTGAGGGCGATGTCACCAAACGTCTCTTGCAAGAACTGCTCAAGCGGTGCTTCGTCATACTTGTCCACGAAGATCTGGCCGATGATCCGGCTCTGGCTCTTGGGGAAGATCGTCCTGCCGTGATCGCGGTAGAGGCGTTCCAAGGATGCGGTGTCGATCCCCCAGGGGAGGGTGCCGATACGGGTGGGCTCAACCTTGGCCTTTCTGAATCGTTGCCAGAACGTGGGATTTTCAGGTGCATAGATGTAGCTCGGCCCCCGATCCTCGATTTGCAGGCGGGTGCGCTCGATGGGGGCCGTCAGGGTGAGGGCCAACAGCGCCCCTGTGGAGGTACCGGCGATGAGGTCGAAGTGGGAGTAAAAGGGGCGTTCATCGCCCATGCTGACCAAAAGCTCGCTGATCTGGTGAATCAGCACCGCCGGTACGATACCACGCATGCCACCACCATCGAGGGCAAGGATATATCTCGGCTGGGTGGATTCTTTGGCAGTGTGGGGCTGTTCGTTCATACACTAAGAGTGATGAAATGCGATGCAAGGGTCAAGCATACACAATCTTATTCTCTAGATAACACGATGATATTCCCATAAAATAGACCGAATACGGAATAGTATACGGGTATATGAAGAACCAGCACCTCCACAGGATGAAGAGCTCTGATACGGTATATATCTCTGTACGAAGCGGTTGTTCCTTGCTACCATGGACACGTATGCAGGAAGATTCGAAAAAGTCGCTGAAGATACAAGTGTTGCGGCTCGCTCCGCTTTTGATCGTGGTGGGAGGAGCCACGATTATTGTTGTACGAAGCGGTCCGGCAGCCATCACCGCCTACATCGAATCCTATCGTGAGAATCCCTTGGTGACGGCAGCGGTCATCATGGCACTCTTTCTCTTCAAGTCGGTCTCCTTCGGGCTCCCCTATACGGTGCTCTACCTTGCCGTTGGACATATCTATCCGCTTCCTGTTGCTCTCGTCCTCAACGTCATCGGCATTGCGGTGAACATGCAGATTCCCTACTTCGTCGGTCGATACGGCAACTTTGCCTCCGTCGAGCGGTTGCTGCACCGTGCCCAATTTGTGCAAGACTATACCCAAAGAGAGGGCAAGAGCCCGCTCATCTTCTCCTTTTTGGTGAAGTTCATCGGGGTGGTCCCCCATGAGATCACCAACCTGTTGCTCGGGAGTCTCCATATCCCCTACATCAAATACCTGCTCGGCGGAATCCTCGGCCTCCTTCCCGGCATGGTGGCCACCACCGTGGCGGGGGCACACATCACCAATCGACGGTCACTTTCGTTCATCCTTGCGGTGGTGGTCATGCTCTTTCTCATGATACTGTCCTATTACCTCTCACGGCGGAAGAAGCGCAAATGAATGGGTTCATTCGGCCCAGAGCTCTGGAACTTCACCTTCCTTTTCTTTACACTTTTGCGGTATGCCGCCTGATGTACTGAATGCCTATCGCCGCTGTACCCTCTGCCCACACCAGTGCAGGGTCGACCGTCTGCACGGTGAGACGGGTGTTTGTGGTGAGGGTGCCACCGTCCGGGTCGCATGGTCCGGTCTCCATCGCGGGGAAGAGCCACCGATCAGTGGAGAGCGGGGCAGTGGCATGATCTTCTTCAGCGGCTGTACGCTGCACTGCCAATACTGTCAAAATCGTCAGATCAGTGGAGTTGCCCCCAGTGGTGAGTCGGTGATAGGCCTTGAACTTACGATCGAGGAACTGGCCACCATGATGGTGAGCTTGCAGGTTCAGGGAGCCGCCACCATCAATTTGGTCACCGGCACCCACTTTATTCCCTCAATCATCGAGGCCATCACGATGGCACGCGCTGGCGGCCTCACCTTGGATATCGTGTGGAACAGCTCGGGTTTTGAGCGTGTTGAGGCGTTGCGCCTCATCGATCCTCTCATCGATCTCTACCTCATCGACCTCAAGACACTGGATCTTGCGGTCAGCAGGCGCTTCTGCGCCACCGAGCGGTACGCGCAACAGATCAAGGCTGTGATGGACTTCATCGGAGATCGCCGTACCGAAACGGCATTGAACGATGAGGGACGGCTCAGGGGTGCCTTGGTGCGCCATCTGGTCTTCCCCGGCGAACTGGAAGCGACCCGTGAGGTGCTTGAGTACTATGCCCGCCATCTCAAGTCGTCGCTCTGGCTCTCCTTGATGGTACAGTTCGAATCGCCTGCGCAGGATGAAAGCTTTCCTCCCATCACGGAGGGGGAGTACCAAGAGCTTGTCGATCTCGTCGATGATCTCGGCATCGAGGAGGGGTACATCCAAGAGTTGGGGGAG
>LVBF01000054.1 GCA_001604325.1 Spirochaetales bacterium Spiro_04 | reverse complement strand
GACTTGGCTGATGCGCAGGTCAAGGCGACCGCGCGCGCCATGAGCGGTATCAAGGGTGTGGTGATCCTCGTCGAAGGCTCCCCTATAGAGTGAGGGATGAGAGGAGGGCTGGGACGGTGAGCCCCGCTCCCTGATGGAGGAGGGCGAAGAACTCCGTGTTCCCCTTCGTCCCGGTGATCGGGCTCTCTGTGACGCCCCGGATGCCCAAGCCTTCGTCGATGAGGGCACAGAGGACATCCTCCATGATCGTTTTCAGCACGTCCGGCTCCCTGATGACCCCATCAAAGCCCTCCATTCCCTTGGGGGTCTCGAACTGGGGCTTGATCAAGGCCAGGAGGAACGCACCCGCTGCGCAGAGGGAGAGGATGTGGGAGGCGGCCTTGGTGACGGAGCGGAAGGAGAGGTCGCAGACCGCCCCATCAGGCTGTGGGAGCAACTGCTCAACCTCCATGATGTTGGTCCGCTCGTGGACGATGACGCGACTGTCGGTGCGCAGCCGCCAGTCGAGCTGGTTGTACCCCACATCCACGGCATGGACCGCTTTGGCCCCGCTCTTGAGCAGGCAGTCGGTGAACCCCCCGGTGGAGGCGCCGGCATCGAGGAGGGTGAGGCCCGTCACGGCGAGGTTGAACGAGGCGAGGGCACCCTCGAGCTTGTAGCCGCCCCGGGAGACATACTGCTCACGTGCATCGATTTGGATGTGGGCGCTCTTGAGAATCGGCTGCTTGGGATCGCTGACCACCTCCCCGTCCACCAAGACCCTGCGACAGACCACCTGGGCGGTCAAGGCATCGGCGCTCTCTTGTGGAAAGCGCTGTCTGAGGGCTTGCAGCAGAGCGATCTGGTCGCGTCTCATCAGATGGCATACTCCTTGGAAAAGCGCGTGATGGAGAGGGCCTTGCCGGTGGCCGTCTCGATGGTGACGGCGACGCCCTGGAGCACCGGCGGGGTATCGGCCACTTGGCTGCGGATCGGCATCTGGGTCATCTGTCGGGTGATGGAGAGCGCGACATCGGAGCCGATGATGCTCCTGGAAGGTCCGCAGAGCCCTAAGTCGGTGATGTAGGCGGTGCCCCCCCCAAGGATCTTCTCGTCGGCGGTCTGCACGTGGGTGTGCGTCCCCACCACGGCGCTGACCTTGCCGGCGAGGGAGAGCCCCATCGCCTCCTTCTCCTCGGTCGCCTCGGCGTGGAAGTCCACCAGGATGATCGGCGTCTGTCTGCGCAAGCGCTCGACCGTCTCCAATCCCACGCGGAAGGGACAGTCGGTGTTGGGCATCGACTGGCGTCCCTGGAGGTTCAGGACCGCCACCTTGAAGGTCTTCTTCTCGATGACCACCGAACCGTGGCCCACCACTTGCGGCGGGTAGTTCGCCGGCCTGAGCAGGCGCTTCTCACTGTCCAGCATCCCCCTGAGATCCTCCTGCTGCCAGATGTGGTTCCCACTGGTGATGACATCGACACCGAGGGAGAGGAACTGCTGGACCTGTTCACGATTGAGGCCGAAGCCGTTGGCGGCGTTCTCACCGTTGACGACGACGACGTCGGCCCGCCACTCCTTGACCAAGGAGTGGAGTCCAAGAAAGAGCGCCCTGCTTCCCGGCTGTCCTACGACATCGCCAAAGAGCAGGGCAACCATGGTCTTTTGATCAGCCACCGGCTTACCTCGCGTACTCGACGACCCGCATCTCCCGGATGATGGTCACCTTGATGCGACCCGGGTATCTGAGTTCCGCTTCGATGCGCTTGGCGATGCCCTTGGCGATCTCCTTGGCACCGTCGTCGCTCACCTGGTCGTTGTTCACCAGAATCCTCAGCTCCCGGCCGGCTTGGATGGCATACGCCTTATCCACCCCTTCAAAGCTCTCGGCGATCTGCTCAAGCGACTCAAGACGCTTGATGTAGTTGTCCAGCGTCTCGCGCCTCGCCCCGGGTCGTGCCGCACTGATGGCGTCGGCGATCTGGACGATCACCGCCTCCAGCGTCGTGGGGTCGGCGTCGTTGTGGTGGGAGAGGATGGCGTTGACCACCCGGGGGTCCTCACCGAGGCGCTTGGCAAGGTCGGCGCCAAGCTCCGCGTGGTTCGCATCGCTCTCCGTCTCGATCCCCTTGCCGATGTCGTGCAACAGGCCGGCGCGCATGGCCAACTCACTGTTCGCCCCGATCTCGCTGGCGATCATGCCGCTGAGGATGGCCACCTCCTTGGAGTGGGCCAAGACATTCTGCCCGTAGCTCGTGCGGAAGTGCAGCCGCCCGAGCGCCCTGATGGTCTCCGGGCCGACGTTGTGGATGCCCAGGTCAAAGATGACCCGCTCCCCCTCGTCCGCGATGATCCGTCCGACCTCCTTGGAGACCTTGTTCACCACCTCCTCAATCCGGGCGGGGTGAATCCGTCCATCCTGCACGAGGCGTTCGAGCGCCACGCGGGCGATCTCCTTGCGCACCGGGTCGAAGCAGGAGATGACCACTGCCTCAGGCGTATCGTCGATGATGACATCGACGCCGGTCAGCGTCTCGAGGGTACGGATGTTCCGCCCCTCCCGTCCGATGATCCTGCCCTTCATCTCATCACCGGGGAGGCTCACCGACGTGATCGTCATGTCTGAGACGACCTCGGTGGCGATCCTCTGGATCGAGGTGACCACGATCTCACGGGCTTTTTTGTCAGCGGAGAGGTGCGCCTCCTGCTCGATCTTGTTGATCATCAGCTGGGCATCTCTCCTCGCATCGTTGTAGAGGTTCTCCATGATGAGGTTTTTCGCCTCCTCGGAGGAGAGCCCCGAGATGCGTTCAAGTTCAGTAATCAGGCTGCCTTCGATCTCAGCAACCTCTTGCTCTTTATCGGTCAGTTTCCCTTCCCGATCTCCCAATTGCTTTTTGATGGCATCCAGTTCGGCCTGCTTCACCTCGAGATTCTCTTCCTTCTGAAGGATTCTCCTCTCTACTTTCTGCAGTTCACTCCGTCTCTCTCTAGCCTCTCGTTCCTGCTGTTGTTGTTCTTTCAACAACTGATCGCGAGTCTCAAGCAAGAGCTCTTTGCTCTTTGCTTCCGCTTCCTTTATCGCTTCCTCATTCAGTCTGACAGCGCGCTGTTCAACCGAGGTAAGCTTAAATTTCGCATACAGCCAACGGCCTAACCAACCTAAGACAATACCAAAAAAACAACCAAGGAGGATAACTAGTATACTGTTCATATACCACCCCCAATTATATTGACACAATGATACGTACGGCTGTCGCAATTGTCAAGGCTTGTAAGTAAGACTAACTTGTCTATGAGTACAAGTACTATGGAATTAGCGCAATTCTCCACAGAAGTCTTCAGCAGAACCCCATCCCGATCGAAGGTGAAAAAAAACCGCCATCCTACGATAGCGGCAGAGCCCTGAGGGGCATTGTGTGGTGAAGGTGTACTCGGAGGGCTTTTTACTCCTCTTTTTCATCCTTCGGTTCCTGCGTGGCAGGCTTGGTCGCCTTCTTGGCTTTTTCGGCTTTTTTAGCCTTCTCAGCCTTCTTGGCCTTCTTGCCACCCTTCCCTTCCGTCTTCTCGACCAGTTCGAGGATGACCATTTCGGCGGCATCGCCGAGGCGGTTGCCGGTCTTCAGGATGCGGGTATACCCGCCGTTGCGATCGGCGTACATCGGTGCGATCTCCGTAAACAGCTTTGCAGCGACGGCTTTGTCAGTGATGTCCCGGGCGATGAGGCGTCGGTTAGCCACCGTATCCACCTTCGCACGGGTAATCATCTTCTCTGCCATTCTGCGTACTTCCAGAGCCTTTGCCTTGGTGGTCTCGATCCGCTCGTAGCGGAAGAGCGAGGTCACCATGTTGCGCTTCATCGCCTTGCGGTGCGAGCTGGTTCGACTCAGCGCATTGAACCCAATCTTATGCTTCATTCTCTTCTTCCTTGTTCTCAGATACTGCAATTGCGGTCTTGAGGACACTGTAGTCGGTCATCCCGAGGCCGAGGTTCCACTCCTTGAGCTTCTCCTTGATCTCCTGCAGGCTCTTCTTGCCGAAGTTCCGTGTCTTGGCGATCTCTTCCTCAGTCTTCTTCGTCAGGTCCCCGATGGTGCGGATGTTCGCGTTCTTGAGGCAGTTGCTCGACCTGACCGTCAGCTCAAGCTCCTCGACGGAAGTGTTGAGGATCTTGCGGACCCGCTCCTCTTCCTCATCGACCTCATCGGTATTGTTGATCAGCGTCTCGTCGAAGTTGATGAAGATCTGGAAGTACTCCTTGGCGATCTTCGCTGCTTCGGCGAGCGCATTCTGCGGCGCGATGGTCCCGTCGGTGTACACCTCGAGGGTCAACTTGTCGTAGTCACTGCGGTACCCGACGCGGGTCGGCTCGATGGCGTATCGCACCCGGTCGATCGGGCTGAAGTTCGCATCGAGGGGGATCGTGCCGATCTCCTCGATGTACTTCTCGTTGATCTCGCTGGGCACATAGCCGCGTCCAAGGTCGATCTGGACCTCCATCTCGATGTTGGCGTCATCCATCATCGTGAAGATGACCAGATCCTTGTTGATGATCTCGACTTGGTCGCGCTCGAAGCTCGCGCCGGTGAGGACGCCGGGCCCCTTGCACTCGATCAGCAGATTGGTGCCCTCGGTATCCTCGGGCATCTGGATCTGCAGCTTCTTCAAGGCGGCGATGATATCACTGATGTCCTCGCGTACTCCGGGAAGCTGCTCATACTCACTGCTGATCATGTGCGGCACCCCATCCTCGTTGAAGGAGGTGAACTTCACTGCCGTAACCGCGTACCCCTGGATTGAAGAGAGCAGCACCCGCCTCAGCGTGTTGCCGATGGTGGTTCCAAACCCTCTCTCAAACGGATAGGCGATGAATTTCCCATAGTTCGGTTCAACAGTGCTGTGTTCAAAGGTTATCCCCTTGGGTATCTTGAAACCCTTCAAAAGGTTTTTGCGTGCCATGGTTACTCCTTATCTGGAATACAACTCGACGATCAGCTGCTCGTTAATCTTCTCGAGCTCGGTGACCTCACTTCTCCTCGGGACTGCCACAAAGGTGCCCTTCATGGTGTCCGCGTCGAGGGTAAGCCAGGGACTGACTCCACTCTTGGTGAACTCCTTGAGGTTTTCCTTGATGATCAGCATTTTCTGACCGCGGGGGCCAACGGAGACCACGTCGCCGGGCCTGAGGCGGTAGGACGGGATGTCCACGCGCTTGCCGTTGACGAGGATGTGGCCGTGGTTGACCAGCTGTGCGGCCTGGTTGCGGCTGGAGGCGAAATGGAGGCGGAAGACGACGTTGTCGAGCCGCTGCTCGAGCAACATGATCAAGTTCTCACCAGTCTTTCCGGGAATCCTCGCCGCCTCGTTGAAGAAGAGCTTGAACTGCTTCTCCAGCATGCAATAGGTCCTCTTCAGCTTCTGCTTCTCGCGCAGCTGCAACCCGTAGTTGGTCGGTTTCTTCGACCGGGCCCTCGGGTCCTTTCCAGGCGTTCCGGTGGTCTTGATGTCATTCATCGGGCACTTGCTCGAAAGGCACCGATCGCCCTTGAGGAACAGCTTCGTTCGCTCAGCCCTGCAGTATCTGCACTTAGGTCCAGTATATCTTGCCATTGCCTACTCTCTCCTCATCAGACTCTTCTGCTCTTGCGAGGTCTGCATCCGTTGTGGGGGATCGGGGTGATGTCGCGGATGGAGCGGACCTTCAGCCCGAGAACACCAAGGGTGCGGATGGCGCTCTCACGCCCGACGCCCGGTCCCTTCACAAACACATTCACTTCCTGAAGCCCGCTGTCCATGGCAGCCTTGGCAGCCTTCTCAGCTGTCGTCTGTGCTGCATACGGAGTGGACTTCTTCGCCCCGCGGAACCCGAGTCCGCCGGCACTTGCCCACGACACCGCATTGCCGTTGAGGTCGGTCACGGTGACGATGGTATTGTTGAAGGTCGCCTGGATATAGACGTTGCCCTCATAGACAGTCTTTTTGACTCTTCTCTTTGTCTTTGCTTTTGCCTTAGCCATACGGTCAGTGCTCCTTATTTCTTCTTACCAGCAACGGTCTTCTTCCTGCCCTTACGGGTGCGGGCATTGGTCTTGGTCCGCTGACCCCTGACGGGAAGACCCCTACGATGACGAAGGCCGCGATAGCAACCGATGTCCATAAGGCGCTTGATGTTCAGGGCCACCTCGGTCCGGAGGCGTCCTTCAACCTTGTACTCCTCCTCAATGGTGTGACGCAACAGCGCCAGATCCTCGTTGGAGAGGGTATTGATATTGGCATCGGGATCGATCTTCGTTTTTTCACAAATCTCAACCGCCGAAAACCTTCCGATTCCGTAGATATAGGTCAAAGCAATCTTTGTTGCCTTGTTCGGCAAATCTACACCTGCAATTCTCGCCATCAATGGCCTCCTGAATTTCCCTTATCGAGTCGAGGGCTTTCGCCGAACCCGGTCATCTCTGTCTCTGCTTATGCTTGGGGTTCTCACAGATGATGCGAACCACCCCATTCCGCCTGACTACCTTGCATTTGTCACAAATCGGTTTGACACTTGCTCTCACTTTCATATCTCGTCTCCATTCTTCTTATATATGCTTCGACTTCTTCTTGCCAACGCTGAACCCATCATAGTGGTGCATCTTCATGATTCCCTCGATCTGGCGCATCGTATCAAGATCGACGCCAACCAGGATCAAGAGCGACGTACCTCCGAAGAGCATCGCCACCGCTGCCGGGAAGTTGAAGAAGCGCTGTACCAGCGTCGGGATCAAGGCGATGAAGGCGAGGAAGAGGGAGCCGGGCAACACGATGCGGTTGAGTACCCGCGAGAGGTACTCCTCCAGCTTCTCAGTGCGGACTCCAGGCACGGAGCCTCCGTTTTCACGGATCTGCTTCGCCATCTCCATCGGGTTCATCGACACCTGTGTATAGAAGAACGAGAAAGCTATGATCAACAGGGCGTAGATTATCAGATAGGGGGCACCCTGTGGATTCAACCAGTTCGCGAAGGAGGCAAGCCACCTCACATTCGGTCCCAGCGTGGTCGCGATCTGCAGTGGGAAGGAGAGCAAGGCGCTGGAGAAGATCACCGGGATGACGCCGGAGGGGTTGACCTTGATGGGGATGTACGTGGACTGCGCCCCATACATCTTGCGGCCAACCACGCGCTTGGCGTAGTTCACGGGAATCTTGCGCACCCCCTGCTCCTCGTACACCACCAAGGCAACGACGGCAAGGAACATGATAAAGACCACAAGCACGACGATCGGATTGAGCGTTCCAGAACCGATGGACTGGAAGAGCACGCTCATCGCCGACGGGAATCGTGCCACGATACCGGCGAAGATCAAGAGGCTGATGCCGTTTCCGACACCCCACTCGGTGATCTTGTTGCCGATCCACACCAACAGCATCGAGCCGGTGGTCACCGACATCATCGCGATCAACGTGAACGGAAGGATCCCCATCGTCAATACGCCGGGAATCGAGTTCGCGTAGATGGTCACCACGTACGACTGGATCAGACAGACCACAATCGTTCCATAGCGGGTGTACTGCTGGATCTTCTTCTGCCCCGAGGGGTCCTCAGCCAATTTCTTCAGGCTCGGGATGACCAACATCAAGAGCTGCAGGATGATCTGCGTGCTGATGTACGGCATGACGCCGAGCATGAAGAGGGAGAAGTTGGAGAACGCTCCACCGGAGAAGAAGTTCAAATACTCGGTCAACCCAATGGTCGAGGTTGCGCTCTGCGAGAGGAAGAACCGCTTCAGCACCACCGGGTCGATGCCGGGAATCGGGATAACCGCCCCGATCCTGGTGACGATCAAAAGACCGATGGTGATGAAAATCTTCTTGCGAAGACTCTTGATTCGATACATCTCAACTAAGGTGTTTGCCATGACGCCCTTCTTTCTTATCTGATTTCGCCACCCGCAGCGGTGATCTTCTCGATCGCGCTTGCGGAAACCTTCACCCCATCAATGACCACCTTCTTGGTCAGTTCGCCGTTGTTCAGGATCTTTGCCTGCGTGCGGGCGCCCTTGACCAGTCCGGTCTCCTTGAGAGCGTCGAGGGTGACAATGTCGCCATCCTCAAAGGTCAGGGAAATCTCATCGAGCGAGACCACGGCGTACTCCTCCTTGAAGGGGCCGTTGGTAAAGCCACGGCGAGCCAATCGGCGGTAGAGCGGCATCTGCCCACCCTCGAAGCCGAGTCGCACACCACCACCGGAGCGGGAGTTCTGGCCGTTGTGGCCCCTACCGCAGGTGCGCCCTTTGCTGGCGACCCCCCGGCCGACGATTGTCTTCTTTCTATTCGCACCCTTCGGTGCCTTGATCATACCCATCTTACAACTCCTCGACTTTCACAAGGTGTGAGACAACATTGACCATACCGAGGATCGGGGCCGTTGCCTCGTGTACCACGGAGCTGGAAATCTTGCCCAGTCCGAGTGCTTTGACGGTCCGCCGCTGCGCCGGAAGGGTCCGGGCAACACTGCGTACCAGGGTAATCTTGATTTTCTTCGGTTCAGCCATCATCTTACCCCCACATCTCTTTCAGGGACTTGCCCCGATTCTTCGCAACTTCCTTGGAATCGAAGAGGTTCTCAAACCCGTCGAAGGCGGCCTTCACGATGTTGATGGCGTTCTTCGAACCGAGGTTCTTCGTCAGGATGTCGGTGATGCCGCAGGCGTCACAGATGGCACGCACCGCGCCACCGGCGATGACACCGGTACCAGGGACCGCCGGCTTGAGGAGCACGCTTGCGCTCTTGTAGTTGCCGATGATCTCATGGGGGATGGTGCTCTTCTTGACGGCCACGGTGATCATGTTCGCCTTGGCCCGTTCCGTGGCTTTGCGGATCGCCTCGGTCACGTCATTGGCCTTGCCGAAGCCGTAGCCGACCTTGCCCTTCTGGTCGCCGACGACGACGAGCGCGCTGAAGGAGAACCTTCGTCCACCCTTTACGACCTTGGCTACGCGGTTGAGCTTGATCAGCTTCTCGACATACCCATCACTCTTGTCCCGGTCGTGGTCGCGGTTTCTATCTCTTTCTCTCGGTTTATCCACACTCTCCCCCTAGAACTTGACACCGGCTTTGCGGGCCCCGTCAGCGATGCTCTTGACAACCCCGTGGAACAAACGGCCGTTTCGGTCAAAGACACAGGTATCAATATTCTTCTCAAGCATTCTCTTGCCTACGGCCTCACCCAGCTTCTCAGCATCGGCGACCGTGTTCTTCAAGCCCTTCAGCTCAGCTTCCATCGTGCTGGCGCTGACCAGCGTATGCCCTGCATTGTCATCGATGACCTGTACATACATGTGCTGGTTGCTGCGATAGACGCTCATCCTCGGCCTCTCTGCGGTGCCGAAGATATTCTTGCGGATATGGAACTTGCGCCGGGCAAGTCGCTTATTCTTGGCAATAACTCTACTCATCTCTTCCCTACCCCTTATTTCTTACCTGAGGCGGTCTTGCCTGCCTTGCGGCGGATGACCTCGTCCTCGTAGCGGATTCCCTTGCCCTTATACGGCTCGGGCTTGCGCAGCGACCGGATCTCCGCGGCGGTCTGGCCGACTAGTTGCTTGTCGATTCCGCTGAGCGTAATCTTGTTGGGGGTCTCGACCGTCACGGTGATCCCCTGGGGAACCACAACATCGATCGGCTGGGCGAACCCAAGGTTGAGGCTCAGGATATTATCCTTCAGGTCGGCTCGAAAGCCAACGCCGTTGATGATCAGGCTCTTTGAGAAGCCGGTGGAGACTCCCACCACCATGTTGTGGACCAACTGGCGATAGAGCCCGTGGTAGCTGTTCGACGCCTTGGAGTCATCGGCTACCTCAACGATGATCTCTTCCTTCCCAATCTTGAGGGTGACCTCATCACGGGTCTTGCAGTTGAGCTTGCCCTTCGGCCCCTCAACGTGGATGTACCCATCCTTGACGGCGACCTTCACTGATGCGGGTACTGTGATCGGCATTTTTCCAATTCTGGACATTCTACACCACCTTACCAAATCGAGCAGATCAGTTCGCCACCGACCTTGTTCTCTGTAGCCTTCTTCCCGGTGATGACACCGGCAGAAGTGCTGACCACCACTACACCATGCCCATTATAAATACGGGGCATCTCCCGATATCCGGTATACACCCTCCGCCCGGGGGTGGAGATGCGCTGCAGGTCGTGCAGCACCGGATTCATATCCTCGTCGTACTTCAAGAAGACGCGGATGTATGAAAGACCATCCTTGGTCACCTTCTTGAAGTTCTTGATGAATCCCTCGTTCTTGAGAATCTTCACGATCTGAAGTTTCATCTTCGAGGTGGAAACATCTACTTTCTCATGCTTGGCCCTATTGGCATTCCTGATTTTAGTCAGCATATCAGCAACTGGATCACTTACAGCCATGGTTCTCTCCTACCAACTCGATTTGGTAACGCCAGGAATCTGGCCTTCACTCGCCAACTTACGGAAGCAGATCCTGCACATCTCGAACTTGCGCATATAGCCTCTGGGCCTTCCACATACACGACAGCGGTTCACCTGCCTGGTGCTGAATTTGGGCTCCTTATTAGCCTTGACGATCATTGATTTCTTTGCCATACAACCACCCTTATTTGGCGAAGGGCATACCGAGCTTCTCCAGCAGGGCATAGCCTTCTTCATCAGTTCGAGCGGTCGTCACGATGGCCACGTTGAGGCCGCTGACACGCTCGATCTTGTCAAAGTCGATCTCGGGGAAAATGATCTGCTCGGTGATGCCGAGCGAGTAGTTGCCCCTTCCGTCGAATGCGTTTGGCTTCACGCCCCTGAAGTCCTTGACCCGGGGGAGGGCGATGCTGATCAGACGCTCGAGGAAGAACCACATATTGTCTCCCCGCAGGGTGACCATCGCACCGATCTCATACCCCTCGCGGACCTTGAAGTTCGCGATGGACTTGCGGGCCTTGGTCTTCACCACATGCTGGCCGGTGATCTGCTCAAGCTCCTTGACCGCCGAATCGAGCAGCTTCTTGTTGGCGATGGCCTCGCCGACACCGACGCTGACCACGATCTTCTCGAGGGCGGGAATTTGCATGGCGCTCTTGAATCCGAGATCCTTCTGAAGCGCTGGTGCCACTTCTTCCAGATATTTCTTCTTAAGGTTTGGTACGAACTTTTCCATTAGATCTCTTCCCCGGTCTTCTTGGCAAAGCGGACTTTGTTGCCGTTCTCATCGAACTTGTAGCCAATCCTGGTCGCCTCGCCCTTGCTGGTGAGGTACATGAGGTTGCTCACGTGGATCGGCGCCTCGATTTCCATGATCCCGCCCTTGTCCTGGGCGGTCTTCTTCCGCATGGCCTTCTTGACCATGTTGGCACCTTGCACGATGACCCGCTCACGCTTGTGGTCGATCTTCACGATCTTGCCGCTCTTGCCTTTGTCTTTGCCGGCAATGATCACGACGGTGTCGTTCTTCTTCAGCTTCATCTCTTAACTCCTACAACACTTCCGGTGCGAGAGAGACGATCTTCATGTACTTGTCCCGAAGCTCACGAGCCACTGGTCCGAAGATACGCTTTCCGCGTGGGTTATTGTTGGCATCGATGATGACGCAGGCGTTATCATCGAACCTGATGTAGGTACCGTCAGGTCTGCGGTATTCCTTCTTCGTGCGAACGATGACCGCACGCATGACATCACCCTTCTTGATGGTGCCGTGCGGCAGCGCGTTCTTCACAGCAACGACGATGACGTCGCCGATGCCTGCAACGTAGCGGTGGCTTCCTCCAAGCACCTTGATGCACTGCACCCGCTTGGCTCCACTGTTATCCGCAACGTTCAAGTATGTCTGCATCTGTACCATATCGTCTCTCTCCTCAATCAGCGTGCACGCTCAAGAATCTGGGTGAGACGCCAGCACTTGTCCTTGCTGATGTGGCGGCACTCGACCACCCGGACGGTATCGCCGATGGCCGCCTCATTTCTCTCATCGTGGGCCTTCACCTTCTTGGTGTGGGTCACATACTTCTTGTACAAAGGATGCAACCGTCTGCTGTTGATGGCCACGACGATCGTCTTGTCCATCTTGTCGCTGACCACCTGGCCGACAAACACTTTCTTATTGGATTCCATCTGATTCCCTCTCCCTTACTTCGCGGCCTTGCTGATGCCAAGCTCAAACTCGCGGATGCGGGTGTTGATCCGGGCAATACTGCGCCTGATGGTCCTGACCGCCAGTGGGTTCTCCACATGGCCGAGCACCCGTCCCATCCTCAGGTCGAAGTACTCCTTGTGCAACTTCTCTTTCGTCGCCACCAGCTCGTCGAGGGTCAAATCTTTGTATGAGTTCTTCATATCGCTTACTCCACTTCCCTTCTGGCGACAAACTTCGTCTTGATCGGAAGCTTGCTGCCGGCGAGCGTCAATGCCTCACGGGCGAGCTCCTCGCTCACACCACCCATCTCGAACATCACCGTGCCTTCCTTGACGACGGCGACCCACCCCTCGGGAGCGCCCTTACCACCACCCTGACGGGTCTCGGCGGGCTTCTTGGAGTACGGCTTGTCCGGGAAGATCCGGATCCAGACCTTTCCACCACGTTTGATGTGACGGGTCATCGCGATACGAGCTGCCTCGATCTGGCGGTTGGTGATCCACTTCGGCTGCAGGGCGAGGAGGGCGTATTCACCGAAGGCGATGGTGTTGCCCCGGTGCGCGGCTCCCTTGGAGACGTTGCGCTGCTGCTTCCTAAACTTTATTCTCTTTGGACTGAGCATGGTCTGTTAACTCCTTGCCTCGACGCCATCGCGACTGGCCGGCCTGCGGACAAGGCCACCGGCATCATCCTTCACTTGGCGATCGTAGATCTCCCCATTGAACACCCACACCTTGACGCCGATGGCACCGAAGGTCGTGTGTGCGGTGGTGAAACCGTAGTCGATATCACTGCGCAGCGTATGCAGGGGGACGCGGCCCTCCTTCATCCACTCCGAGCGTGCGATCTCGGCGCCGCCGATCCGGCCGGAGAGGCGAATCTTCACCCCCTGGGCCCCGCTCTGCATCGCCTTGGAGACAGCCATCTTCATCGCTCTGCGGAAGGAACCACGACCGGCGAGCTGACGGGCGACGTTCATTGCGATCAACTGGGCGTCGGCCTCGGGCTTCTTGATCTCCTTGATCTTGATCTGGACCTTCTGGTTGGAGAGCTTCTGTAGCCGCTCACCGAGCTTCTCCACGTTGGCGCCCTTGCTTCCGATGATGATGCCGGGGCGGCTGGTGGTGATCACGATGGTGACACGCTGGGGCTTACGGATGATCTCGACATCGGAGATCTCGGCTCCCTGGACCTCGGGACACTCGAGGAGGGCCTTTCTCAACTTCAGGTCCTCATGCAGGGTGTCTGCATACTCGCGGGGGTCCACATACCACTTGGACTTCCAGGTCTTGTTGACTCCAAGACGGAGTCCGATAGGATTGACTTTCTGGCCCATTTACTTCCTCACGCTCGCTTTCTCGTCAACAACGACGGTAATATGTGACATCCTTTTGAGCAGGATATCGCGCCTGCCGTGGGATCTCGCCCAGACCCGCTTGAGCCTGGGACCTTCGTTGATCTGTAGGTCGGTGATGACAAGGTTATCTTCGTCGATCCGCTTGTTCCGATCCATCGCATTGGCCGCGGCCGAGTGCAGGACCTTCAGGATCAGGTACGAACCCTTCTGGGGCATTGCCTCAAGGATCGCCACCGCCTCTCCATAGGACTTGTTCCTCACCAGGTCGGCGACGGGGCGAACCTTCGTGGGGGAGACCATCAGGTACTTGGCGGTTGCCCGGTATCCTTTCTTCTCTTCCATCATCTACCACCCTTCTTGTCGGACGCATGCCCGCGGAACAACCGGGTGGGGGCAAACTCACCGAGTTTGTGCCCTACCAGGTTCTCCGTCACGAATACCGGAATCCACGTCTTCCCGTTGTACACGGAGATCGTGAACCCTACCATCTCAGGGATGATCGTAGAAGCTCTGGAATACGTCTTGATCATCTGCTTCTGATTTGTCTTCAGTGCGTCTTGAACCCTTTTATACAATTTCTTCTCGATAAAAGGACCTTTTTTAATTGATCTAGCCACTTTCTACTCCTACTTCCGCTTCTTCACGATGAATGCGTTCGAGGGCTTCTTCTTGGAACGAGTCTTCCCTCCCTTGGTCGGCTTGCCCCACGGGGTGACCGGGTGCCTTCCACCGGAGGTCTTGCCTTCACCACCACCATGCGGGTGGTCGACTGGGTTCATCGCCACACCACGGACCTTGGGGCGTCCGCCCAGGTGACGGGTCGTGCCCGCCTTGCCCCGGTTGACGTTCATATGGTCCTCGTTGCCGAGCTGTCCGATGGTTGCATAGCACTCACCGAAGATCATGCGCATCTCACCGCTGGGCAGGCGCAGCGTCACATAGGAGCCTTCCTTGGCGACGATGATCGCGCTGAGGCCCGCGGAGCGGACCAGCTGTCCGCCGCGGCCGAGGGTAAGCTCGACGTTGTGCACCGCGATCCCGAGGGGGATCTTCTTCAGCGGCAGTGCGTTGCCGACCTGGATCGGGGCATCGGGGCCGCTCTGGACCTTCATGCCGACCGTCAGGCCCTTGGGGGCGATCATGTAGCGCTTCTCGCCGTCGGCGTAGAAGAGCAGGGCGATGTTCGCCGTGCGGTTGGGATCGTACTCAATGGTCTTGACCGTTGCGGGAATCCCGTACTTGTCCCTGCGGAAGTCGATGATCCGGTAGGCCCGCTTATGCCCGCCACCACGGCGGCGCATGCTGATGCGGCCCTTGCTGTCACGGCCGGCCTTCTGGGAGAGGCCGACGGTCAAGGATTTCTCGGGTCTGGAAGTCGTCAGCTCACCGTAGTCCAGGGTAGTCCTCTGCCTCAGGCCGGGAGTATTGGGTTTGTATGTTTTCAAAGCCATATGCCAAACTCTCCTTATACGCCTTCGATGGCCTGGATGGATTCACCCTTGGCCAAAGTCACGACAGCCTTCTTCCAGTCCCCGGTGTTGCCAAGGATGGAACCACCCTTGCCACGGGAATACTTCGGCTTGCCCTTCACGATCATCACGTTGCATGCAACCACCTCGACGCCGAAGATTTCCTTCATGGCTCTGGCGATCTGGAACTTGTTGCTGTCCATGCGGACCTTGAACGTGTACTTCTTCAAAGCACCCTCGCGAGCGATATTGGTCTTCTCACTCAGGATCGGCTCAATAATAATCTGGTCTGCTCTCATTTCTGATCCCCTTGCTTGTCGCCATAGAACTCATTCAGACCTTTGGCAGCACTCTCAAGAACCAGGAGCTTGCGTCCATACAAGAGCTCCTTTGCACTGAGCCGGTTGTAGGAGAGCACGCGCAGATACGGAATATTCCGTGCGGCGCGTCTGGTCATGGTGTCATCATCACCAAGGATCAGCACGGTGCGCTTCTCGTCGGCGACGAAGTTCTTCAGGATCTGGTTCAGTTCTTTCGTCTTGCCGCTCTCGATGGAGAAGTCCTCCACCACCACAAGACGCTCCTCCTGTACTCCCTTGGAGAGCAGGCTCTTCATGGCCAGGCGCTTCATCTTCTTGGGCAGCACGTAGCTGTAATCCCTCGGCTTGGGTCCGAAGATCGTACCACCGCCGACCCACACCGGGCTCTTGCGGTCACCGGCGCGTGCGTTGCCGCCGGTTCCCTTCTGCCGATACGGTTTCGCATTGCTGAAGTTCACTTCACCGCGGGTCTTGGTACTTGCCGTCCCCACACGCCGGTTGGCGAGCTCATTGTTCACGGCGTAGTAGATGGTGCCTTCACTGACTTCGCGGTTAAAGACTTCGTCGTTCAACTCGATTGTCTTGGCGCTCTGGCTGCCGTCGATGGAAAAAACATTCGTTTTCATACTACTGCCCCTACTTCTTGATCGCTTTCTTGACGATGACGACACTCTGGGCGGGCCCGGGAACCGCTCCCTTGACCATGAGGACCTGTAGCTCTTCATCGACACGGACGACCTTCAGGTTCTGTACCGTCGTCCTCTCATTACCCATGTGACCGGCCATCCGGCGGCCCTTGAATACCCGTGAGGGGCTGGCGCTCTGACCGGTACCACCGATGTCACGATGGAACTTGGAACCGTGGGAGGCCCGTCCGCCGCCGAAGCCGTAGCGCTTCACGACGCCCTGAAAGCCCTTGCCCTTCGAGGTCCCGGTGACATCGACAAAGTTGATATCCTTGAATATATCCACACCCAGCACGTCGCCGATCTTCGTATCGTGATCAAAGTCCCTGATTTCGGCCAGGTACTGCTTTGGATCGCAGATCTCTTTGAACTGGCCAGCATACGGCTTGGTGGTCGTGCTCTTCTTCTTGTCAACAGACCCGAGGACGACGGCATTGTAGCCATGCTTCTCCTCGGTGCGATCGGCGACAACAACATTGCCCTCAATCTTGATGACGGTAACGGGTGTAAGCCTGCCTTGGGCGTCAAACACCTGCGTCATTCCTATTTTCTTGCCGATAAGCCCTAACATCTCTTACCTCAACTCTACTTACTGTTTAATCTCTACATCAACACCTGCAGGGAGCTCAAGCTTCATGAGGGCATCCATAACCTTTGATGTAGGGTCCAAAATGTCAATCAACCGCTTGTGGGTTCTCATCTCGAACTGCTCGCGAGATTTTTTATTGACAAAGGGCGATCTCAGGACAGTGTACTTATTGATACGAGTCGGGAGAGGTACCGGTCCGCTTACCGTAGCGCCGGCATTGACGACAGTCTCCACGATTGCCTTTGAGCTCTGCTCAACCAAGTCAACATCAAATCCTCTCAACCGTACACGAATTCTTTCCTTAGCCATAATTCCTCCAAAAAACAGGCCTTGCCACCGCCTCCAGGCAGTGGCAAGACATTCCAGATAGATTAGCCGACGATCTCAATGACCTGGCCGGAGGCTACGGTTCGTCCACCCTCGCGGATAGCAAATCGGAGACCCTTGTCCATGGCGATCGGGTGGATCAGCTCAACGTCAATCTCAGTGTGGTCGCCAGGAAGAACCATCTGCTTGTCGGCAGGGAGGCTCACCGTCCCGGTGATGTCCGTGGTGCGGAAGTAGAACTGCGGGCGATAGCCTTCGAAGAACGGCTTGTGCCTTCCACCCTCTTCCTTGCTCAGCACGTAGACGGTGCCCTTGAACTTGGAGTAGGGAAGAATCGACTTCGGCTTGGCAAGGACCTGGCCGCGGACGACCTCGTTCTTGTCGACGCCTCTCAGCAGTGCTCCGATGTTGTCGCCAGCCTGACCCTCGTCAAGCAGCTTGTTGAACATCTCGACGCCAGTGACGACCGTGTCGCGGGTCGGGCGAACGCCGACGATGGACGCAGGGTCGTTGACCTTGATGACACCACGCTCGATACGACCGGTGACGACAGTCCCGCGGCCGCTGATGGAGAAGATGTCCTCGATCGGCATCAAGAAGGGCTGGTCGACTGCACGCTCCGGAAGCGGGATGTAGGTATCCATCGCCTCAAGCAGCTCGTCAATGCACTTGGTCTTCTCGGGGTTATCGGGCTCACTCATCGCCTCGTACGCGGAACCGCGGATGACGGGGACGTTGTCGCCATCAAAGCCGTTGGCACGAAGCAGGTCACGCATCTCTTCCTCAACGAGGTCAATGAGCTCGGGGTCGTCAACCTGGTCGGTCTTGTTGATGAAGACCAGCAGGGAGGGGACACCAACCTGACGGGCGAGCAGGATGTGCTCCTTCGTCTGTGCCATGGCACCGTCGGTAGCTGCGACGACGATGATGGCGCCGTCCATCTGGGCTGCACCAGTGATCATGTTCTTGATGTAGTCAGCGTGGCCCGGGCAGTCGACGTGGGCGTAGTGGCGGTTTGCGGTCTGATACTCGACGTGACGAGTATTGATCGTGATTCCGCGCTCTTTTTCCTCAGGGGCGTTGTCAATTGAATCATAGGCAAGGGCCTTGTCACCAAACAGCGCGGCACAGTGCATGGTAATAGCTGCGGTAAGGGTAGTCTTGCCATGGTCAACGTGACCGATGGTTCCTACGTTTACGTGTGGCTTCGTCCTCTGAAACTTCTCTTTTGCCATCATTTCCTCCTTGTGACATTCCCTTATCAGTCACAAAAAAATTAATATGTGCTCATAAAGGCGCAAAGCCTTTACCATTCCAGGTGATGAGACAAACTAATTAGAGGAGACGATTAAAGAGGATTCCAGAGGTCGGCAAGCCTGGAGGACCCATCCTGACGACATGGTTGAAAGTTAAAAAAACTTCTTCCCAACTGAAACCACCTTATCATTGTCATGCAATAATCGGTTTGGCTCTCTGTGCGCACCACGGCCTCGCCTTGGGCGCACCTTTAGCACTATATGCGAAAGCATTTTTTATGTCAAGCAAATGCCACGCATACGTGAAACGAAAAACAACCGGCTCCTAAAAGCCGGCTGTGTGGGTATCTACCAGCGGAAGTGGCTGAAGGCCTTGTTGGCCTCTGCCATCCGGTGGGTGTCCTCTTTCTTCTTGAAAGCGGCACCGGTATTCTGGTACGCATCGAGCAGCTCGGCACCGAGCTTCTCGGCCATCGAATGGCCGTTACGTGCCCTGGCGGCCGCGATGATCCATCGCATGGCCAGCGCCTCACGGCGGTTGTCGCGTACCTCGACGGGGACCTGGTAGGTCGCTCCACCGACGCGGCGGCTCTTGACCTCGACGACCGGCTTGACGTTGTCCAAGGCTTTGGTGAAGACGTCGAGCGGCTGCTCGCCGGCCTTCTGACCGGCGCTCTCCATCGCCTCATACATGATGCGGGTGGAGATCGACTTCTTGCCATCCACCATCATGCGGCAGATGAACTTCTCAACGACGGTACTTCCATACCGGGGATCGGGCAAAACTTCCCTGACGGGTGCACTCGCTCTTCTTGACATATGGGTTCTCTCCTATCAAGCCTTTGGTCGCTTGGCACCGTACTTGGAACGGCTTCTCTTACGATCGGTGACACCGAGGGTATCCTTGGCACCACGAACAATGTGATAGCGAACACCGGGGAGGTCCTTGACCCTCCCGCCACGCAGCAGGACGACGGAGTGCTCCTGCAGGTTGTGCCCGATGCCGGGGATGTAGGCGGTGACTTCAATCCCGTTGGAGAGGCGCACACGGGCGACCTTCCTGAGGGCGGAGTTTGGTTTCTTGGGGGTGACGGTCATGACCCTGGTGCATACGCCACGCTTCTGGGGACATCCGTCAAGGGCAGGGGATTTGGTCTTGTGGACCACCTGCTTCCGGCCCTTCCTGATCAGCTGATTAATAGTAGGCATCGATTCGATACACTCCCTTTTCGTTCGTTGATCCTCCGACTCTCACATTGACGGGGATCTGCGCCGCCGCAAGACGGCGCGTCATATTACTCATCCGTACCCAGCATGGACGACCCAAGCCTTCAATCTTCATCGAAGTCGTCGGAATCATCACCCACGGATCTCATTTCCGCAATATCCTCGTAGTCCAGGTCATCATCCTCGATCATCTCTTGTCGGCGGCGTTCCTTCACTGCATCAACTTTCTGCTGCAATGCCAAGAGCTCCTCGTCCTTGAGCTTGATGTCGCGATACTTACGCATACCGGTCCCGGCGGGGATCAGGTGGCCGATGATGACATTCTCCTTCAGACCACGTAGCTCATCCTTACTACCAGCAATGGCAGCGTTTGTCAAGACCTTGGTGGTCTCCTGGAAGCTCGCGGCGCTGATGAAACTGTCGATCGACAGGCTCGCCCGGGTGATGCCCAAGAGCAGCGGTCGTGCCACCGCAGGCTCACCACCCTCACTGATGACCCGGTCGTTCTCCTCAAAGAAGCGGTACTTGTCGACCTGTTGGCCGTGGATCAGGTTGGTATCGCCGACATGGACGATCTCAACCTTGCGCAGCATCTGGCGCACGATGATGCCGAGGTGCTTGTCGTTGATCTGCACGCCCTGCATCCGGTAGACCTCCTGGACCTCATCGACGAGGAAGGACTGCAGTGCGTTCTCCCCGAGGATGTCCAGGATGTCGTGCGGGTCGGTCGATCCGTCACAGAGCGGCTCGGCCGCCTCGACGGAGTCCCCGTCACGCACCAGCAGGTTCTTGCCCATCGAGATCATGTGCTTGTACTCATGACCGTACGGGTCGTTGACGATGATGGTGCGCTTGCCCTTCACGATCGGACCGAAGCTGACCAGGCCGGAGACCTGGGCCAGGACGGCCGCGTTGCGCGGGCGGCGTGCCTCGAACAGCTCGCCGACACGCGGGAGGCCTCCGGTGATGTCCTTGGTCTTGATCGACTCCTTCAAGAGCTTGGCCAAGACCATCCCCTTCCTCACCTTGGCGTTGTCCACCACCTGCAGGTACGAACCACCGGGCAGCAGGTACACGGCCAGGGTATCGCCCTTCCCGCCCTTCTCGCTGGTGATCTCGATGCGTGGCTGGAGCGACTCCAGGCTGTGCTCGGTGATCTTCTTCTCGATGTTGCCGGTCTCTTCGTTGACCTCCTCGATGAGGGTGGTCCCCAGCTTGATGTCGACGAAGGAGACGAAGCCGTCCTCCTCGGCGACGATCGGCTCGCTGAAGGGGTCGAAGGTGACGATCGGCTGCTTCGCCTCGACGTAATCGCCGGTGGCGACGTGCAGCTCGCTGCCCGTCTTCACCACCTGCGTGGCGCCGTGACCGACGAGGTAGACCCGTCCGTCAATGATCCGCACCACCCCGTTCTCGCTGCTGGCGATCTCCTTCTTGCCCTTGATGTAGAGCGGCGCCCCCTTGGCGGCGACCTGCCCATCCTCGACCAAGAGCGTATCGTAGCTCTTCGCCTCGATGACGGCGTTGACGCGGAAGTACTCGATCATTCCCTTGCGGGTGAAGACGCTGACCTTGTCATCCTCGCGCTCGACCCGCGAGCCGCTGATGGCGCCGATGAGCGTCGGATAGTGATAGCTGAGCCGGTTCTCCTCGGCGCTGGTCGAGGCGGTCCCTCCGACGTGGAAGGTACGCATCGTCAGCTGGGTGCCCGGCTGCCCGATGGACTGGGCGGCGATGATGCCCACCGCCTCACCGATGACCACCGGCCTATTGGTGGCGAGGTTGCGGCCGTAGCAGCGGCGGCAGACCCCATGCTTCGCCTCACAGGTGAGCACGGTGCGCAGCAGCAGGCGCTCGATGCCGGCTTCCTCGATTCTCTTGGCCGTCTCGTCATCGATCTCCTCGTTTGCCTTGGCCAGGACCTCCCGGGTGAAGGGGTGCAGCACATCCTCGACCGGGCAACGGCCGACGATGCGCTCGGCGAGCGACTCGACGATATCATCGCCGTCGCGCAGCGCGCTACGCCAGATGCCGTTGATGGTGTGGCAGTCGTCCTCATTGACCACCACGTCCTGGCTGATATCCACCAGGCGTCGGGTCAGATACCCGGCCTCGGCGGTCTTGAGCGCGGTGTCGGAGAGTCCCTTTCTCGCCCCGTTGGTCGAGATGAAGAACTCGATGATCGACAAGCCTTCCTTGAAGTTCGACTTGATGGGGAACTCGATGACGTCGCCCGACGGCTTCGCCATCAAGCCACGCATGCCACCGAGCTGCCTGATCTGGGTCTTCGAACCACGGGCACCGCTGTCGGCCATCATATAGAGCGGGTTGAAACCGTTCTGACTGCTCTTCAACTCGCCCATCAGGGCGTCGGTGAGCTGGTCGTTGGTCTGTGTCCACACCTCGATGACACGGTTGTAGCGCTCCTCCTGGGTGATGTGTCCCTGGCGGTACTGCTCCATGATCCGCTGCTGTTCGGCGTTCGCCTTGTCCACAAGCTCCGTCTTCGCGGCGGGGACGATCATGTCGGAGAGACCGATCGTCGCCCCGAAGAGCGTCGCGTACTGGTAGCCGACATCCTTGATGGAGTCGAGCATCTCGACGGCGATCGAGTTCTTGTTCGCCTTCAGCGTATCTCCGATGAGCGCCTTCAGCTCCTTGTCCCCGAGCGTCTCGTTCTGGAACGGGATGTCGGCGGGAAGGGCGGCATTGAAGATCACCCGACCCGGGGTCGTCTCGATCTTGGTGCCGTCGGCGAGCTTATAGCGGATCCTGGCGTTGTAGGAGAGCAGGCCGCTGTCGATGGCCGCTTCCAACTCGCCGATGGTGTCGTAGTACTTGCCCTCCCCCGGGGCCCCGGCCATGTCGCGCGTCAGGTAGTTGATCCCGAGCACCATGTCCTGGCTGGGGTAGACGATCGGCTTGCCGTTCGCCGGGTCGAGCAGGTTGGTCACGCTGAGCATCAGCGTCCAGCACTCAAGCTGGGCGGCATGGGTCAGCGGGACGTGCACGGCCATCTGGTCACCGTCGAAGTCGGCGTTGTAGGCGTGACAGACCAGCGGGTGCAGTTTGATGGCCTTGCCGTCGACGAGGACCGGGTCGAACGCCTGGATGCCCAGGCGGTGGAGCGTCGGGGCTCGGTTGAGCAGCACCGGGTGCTCCTTGACCACCTCATCGAGGATCGCCCACACCGCATCGGTCTCCTCTTCGACCAGGCTCTTGGCCTTCTTGATGTTGTAGACCACGCCGTCCTGGACAAGCTTCTTCATGATGAACGGCTTGTAGAGCTCCAAGGCCATCTTCGAGGGAAGGCCGCACTGGTGCATCCGCAGCTCGGGCCCGACCACGATGACCGAGCGGCCCGAGTAGTCGACGCGCTTGCCGAGGAGGTTCTGCCGGAAGCGCCCCTGCTTGCCCTTGAGCATGTCGGAGAGGCTCTTGAGCGGCCGGTTGCTCGCCCCCTTGACGACCCGCTTGCGCTTGGAGTTGTCGAAGAGCGCGTCAACGGCCTCCTGCAACATCCGCTTCTCGTTGCGGATGATGATGTCGGGGGCATTGAGCTTGACGAGGCGATCGAGGCGGTTGTTCCGGTTGATCACCCGGCGATAGAGGTCGTTGAGGTCGCTGGTGGCGAAGCGTCCGCCGTCGAGCTGGACCATGGGCCTGAGATCGGGCGGGATGACCGGGATCACGGTGAGGATCATCCACTCCGGCTTGTTGCCGCTGTCGCGGAAGTTCTCACAGACCTCGATGCGCTTGAGGAGGCGCTTGTCGCTCTTCTCGCCCTTGAGGCGCATCTGGTCGCGCAGCTCGCGGGAGAGCTCCTCCAAATCGAGGTTCACCAAGAGCTTGTGCACCGCCTCGGCGCCCATGCCGGCCTCGAAGGAGTCACCGTACTGATCGCGTGCCTGCCAGTACTCCTCCTCGGTGAGCAGCTGCTTGGGCTTGAGGGCGGTATCGCCGGCGTTGATCACCACGTACTTCTCGTAGTAGAGGATCGACTGCAGCGCGTTGCGGGTGATGTCGAGCAGCATGCTCATCCGGCTGGGGACGGAGCGATAGTACCAGATGTGGCTCACCGGGGCCGCGAGGGTGATGTGTCCCATCCGCTCACGGCGCACCTTGGTGTTGGTCACCTCGACGCCGCAGCGGTCACAGATCACTCCCTTGTACCGAATCGACTTGAACTTGCCGCAGTAGCACTCCCACTCCTTGGTGGTGCCGAAGATCTTCTCGCAGAAGAGTCCCTCACGCTCGGGGCGCAAGGTTCGGTAGTTGATTGTCTCAGGCTTCTTGACCTCACCGTACGACCAACCCTTGATCTGCTCCGGCGAAGCCAACTTTATCATGATGCTATCGAAATCTTGAATTTCCTTCATCAACACATCTCCTGCTTAGTTGAGCGAGCCCTTGCCGATCTTGGCGATCAGCTCCTCATCACGCTCGGTCAAAGGCAACTGACGACCATCGGAGTCGTAGACCGACATATCAAGGGCCAGACCCCGAATCTCCTGCACCAGCACGTTGAATGCCTCAGGCATCCCGGCGGTGGTCGCCGGCTCGCCCTTGACGATGGATTCGTAGATCTTCACCCTGCCGTTCATGTCATCACTCTTGATGGTCAAGAGCTCCTGCAGGGTATTGGCCGCGCCATACGCCTCAAGGGCCCAGACCTCCATCTCACCGAGCCTCTGGCCGCCGAACTGCGCCTTACCGCCGAGCGGCTGCTGGGTGACCAGCGAGTAGGGGCCGGTGGAACGGGCGTGCATCTTGTCATCGACGAGGTGGTGCAACTTCAGGTAGTAGATATAGCCGCAGAAGACCGGGTTGACGAACGGTACGCCGGTCTGCCCATCGTAGAGGATCGTCTTGGAGTCCTCGGGCAAACCCGCTTCTCGCATCTTCTCCTGGATCTGCTCGATGGTGGCGCTGGCGAAGACGGGGGTGGAGTACCACTCATCAAGCTTCACTGCGGCCCAGCCGAGCTGGGTCTCCATGAGCTGGCCGATGTTCATTCGTGAGGGAACGCCCAGCGGGTTGAGACAGACGTCGAGCGGAGTCCCATCCTCCATGTAGGGCATATCCTCCTCGGGGAGCACCCGGCTGACGACACCCTTGTTCCCATGCCGGCCCGCCATCTTGTCGCCCTGGCGCAGCTTGCGCTTGGTGGCGATGAGGACCTTGACCGTCTCCTCGACGCCGGGGGGCAACTCATCGTTGTTGCTGCGCTTGAGGCGCTGCACGTCGATGATCGTCCCTTCGGTGCCGTGGGGAACCTTCAGCGAGGTGTCACGCACCTCCTTGGCCTTCTCTCCGAAGATCGAGTTGAGCAACTTGAACTCGGGGGTGGTATCACTTTCGCTCTTGGGGGTCACCTTCCCCACCAGGATCGAGCCGGGACGCACCATGGTGCCGATACGGGCGATGCCGTCCTCATCGAGCATCTCCAGCATCTTCTCGCTGGTGTTGGGGATATCGCGGGTCAGCTTCTCCGGTCCGAGCTTCGTCTCGCGGATATCGGTGGTGAACTCCTTGATGTGGATACTGGTGAAGATGTCGTCCTTGACGACCCGCTCACTGACGAGGACCGCGTCCTCGTAGTTGTAGCCGTGCCACGGCACGAAGCCGACGAGGATGTTGCGCCCAAGGGCGAGATCGCCCTCCTGGGTGGCCGGGCCATCACCGATGACCTGCCCCTCCTCGACGTGCTGTCCAACGACGACCAGCGGCTTCTGGTTGAAGCAGGTATCCTGGTTGGTCCGCTGGAACTTCTGGATCTCGTAGAGGTCGACCTCACCCTCGATCTCACTTGAGTCGGGCTGGATGACGATTTTCTCGGCGCTGACGTAGGTGACGGTGCCGCTGCGCAGGGCCTTGAGGAGCACCCCGCTGTCGTAGGCGGTCTTGCCCTCCATGCCGGTTCCCACCCGCGGGGTCTCGGGGAAGACGAGGGGGACTGCCTGCCTCTGCATGTTCGAACCCATCAGGGCGCGGTTGGCGTCGTCGTGCTCGAGGAACGGGATGAGCGAGGCCGCGACGCTGAGCACCTGCTTGGGGTCGACGTCCATGTACCGAATCTCGGCCGGGGGCTTGGTGGAGTAGTCGCCGCTGCGGCGCACCGGCACCTCCGCATCCTTGAAGTGGCCCTCATCATCGATCTCGGCCGACGCCTGGGCGATGAAGTACTTCTCCTCGTCGTTCGCGTCGAGGTAGCGGTACTGGTTGGTGACCACCCCGTTGACCACCCGGCGGTATGGGGTCTCCAAGAAGCCGTGGCGGTTGATGCGGGTGTAGTTGGCGAGGCTGACGATCAAGCCGATGTTCGGACCCTCGGGGGTCTCGATCGGACAGATGCGCCCGTAGTGGGTGTAGTGGACGTCGCGGACCTCGAAGCCGGCGCGGTCTCTCGAGAGACCTCCCGGGCCGAGGGCGTTGAGGCGCCGCTTGTGGGTCAGCTCGGCGAGCGGGTTGACCTGGTCCATGAACTGGGAGAGCTGGCTGGAGCCGAAGAACTCCTTGATGGCGGCGACGATCGGCTTGATGGAGATCAAATCCTGCGGCTTGACCGAGCCGCTCTCGAGGTTCATCCGCTCCTTGGCGATGCGCTCCATGCGGGCGAAGGCGCTCTTGAGCGCATTCTGCAGCAGCTCACCGACCGAACGGATGCGGCGGTTGCCGAGGTGGTCGATGTCATCGACGTTCTCCTCACGGATGAACACCTTGATGAGGAACGCCATCGTGTTGACGATGTCGGTCGGGGTGAGGACGGTCAAGTCGGTCGCGCCGCCCTCCTCTTCATCCTCGTCGAGGTCAGTGGAGAACTTCTTGTTGAACTTGTAGCGGCCGACCGAGCCGAGGTCGTAGCGGCGGCTGGAGAAGAACATGTCGGGCAGGTCCTTCTCGGCGCGCTCGATGGCGATCATCTCGCCGGGCATCAGGACAGAGAAGATCGGCGAGAGCACGTCCTCCTTGGTCGGTTCGTCATAGCCTTCGCTGGTATACTTGGCGTCCTCAATCTCGAAGCAGTTGAGGATCATGTCGCTGTGGAGCGTCCCCTCACCCTTGAGGTTGAGGAGCGAGATCTCACTGACCTTGAGTGAGAGCAGCTCGTCGATTTCGTGGACGTGCAGCATGTCGCCGGCACGCAGTACCTTGCGCTGCTCTCCCTCGACCTGGGCCCAGACATCCTTATAGAGGTAGCGGTTCTCCAAACTTGCCTTCACTTCGGCGTCATCGACCAGCTCGACCTGCTCGCTGGTGTAGAACTGCTCGAGGATCTTTTCACGGGTATCGAAGCCGATGGCCCGCAGAAAGAGGGTGCCGAGGATCTTCTTCTTGCGGTCGATCTTGGCAAAGATCAGGTGTTTCTTATCGTCAATCTCAAACTCGAGCCATGAGCCCCGGTAGGGGATGATCCTCGAGGAGTAGACGTCCTTGTCATCGCTGAAGATCACACCGGGGGAGCGGTGGATCTGGCTGACGACGACACGCTCGGCACCGTTGATGATAAAGGTGCCGCGGTCGGTCATCAGGGGGATATCGCCGAAGAAGATCTCCTTCTCGCGGATCTCCCCGGTGGAGAACTCAAGACTGATCGTGACTTTGATGGGCACACTGTAGGAACGACCTTTCTTCTTGCACTCCGTTTCGGAGAACTTGATGTTCTCATAATCAATGGTATACCCCTTGTAGGTGAGACGCATCTCGCCGTTGGGGCTGTCAATGGGGAAGGTCGATAAGAATACTTCCTCCAGGCCGTACGACGGATCGGGGGCCAAACCTTTCTTGAACCGCTCCAGCTGCAAGAATCGCTCATAGGACTCGAGCTGGACTCCGATCAGGTTTGGCAGCTCGCACACTTGGTGCTGTTCGCTGCCGATGTACGTCCGTGTTATGGATTTGCCGTTGGCAACCATCATGTACCCTCCAAAGTCAACTAAAAGACAGACAGGTTCCCGCCTGCAGGCTCGGGAAACGAAAGACACAAGGTGCCACCGGGTTCATTCCGGTGGCTATCGAGACAGGGCATCTGCCCAACAACAAAAAGCTGGGTGAGGGAGCGCACGAGGCGCTCCCACGCTTCCCATCAGTCAACAGGCTTGATCTCAACGGTGCACCCAACCTCCTCAAGCTTCGCCTTCAGAGCATCGGCATCCGCCTTGTTCACGCCTTCCTTGACGACCTGGTTCCCCGCTTCGACCAGATCCTTGGCCTCCTTCAGGCCCAGACCGGTGATGACACGGACTTCCTTGATCGCCGGAATCTTCTTGGCGGGATCGGCGGCCACGAGGACCACGTTGAACTCGGTCGGCTCTTCGACGGCTGCTGCCTCAGCGGCGGGACCGGCGACGACAGCGGCTGCGGCTGCCTTGACGCCAAACTTATCCTCCATCATCTTGATGAGGTCAGCGACCTCCATGACGGTCATGCTTGCGATCGACTCCAAAATCTCTTCTTTAGTAGCCATATTATCTTCTCCTTATAAAATATTGTTCGCACAGTCGTAGCAGGTTACCACTGAAGACTAAGACTGTGTCAGTTTCCTTCTGCGGCGCTCTCAACGGAGATGCCGTTCGCTTCGACATAGGCGAGCATCGTTGCCGCCAGCTTCTGTACCGGTGCCATCATCGTCGACATGAGCATGGCGATGAGCTCAAGCTTGCCAGGAAGCTTGGAGAGCGCCTCGACCTCCTCAGGTGAGAAGAACTGCCCATCGATGATGCCGCCCTTGACCACCAGCGGCGCACCCTCTCTGGCAAGGGCGTAGAGCTCCTTGGCCACGGCGTTCGCCTCATCACCCTTGACCAGGGCGATGGCGGTCGGTCCGACCAGCTGCTCATCGGCGCTTCGGTCGAGCTGGGAGAGCGCGATGCGGGCATAGCGGTTCTTCACCACCCGATACGCACTGTCCTTCTTCATCAGCGTGCGCCTGAGCGTCGTGATCTGCTCGACGGTCATCCCACGGTAATCGGTGAAGATATAGCCGTTGTACTGGGAGAACTCATCCTTGAGTGCCTTGACGGACTCTTCTTTGGCGGGGGTAATACGGGTCTTGTACTCCATTGTTCTCTCTCCTTATACCGTTGCCAGCAGATCCTTCACGTTGAGCCTGAGGCCAGGTCCCATCGTGGAGGAGAGGGCGACGCTGACCAGATAGTCAGCCTTGGCGTCACTGGGCTTCTTGCGCATGATCTCCTTGACGACCGCGAGGGCGTTCTCGCTGACCTGGGCGCTCTCCATGGAGACCTTGCCGATGGCCAAGTGCACGACGCTGGTCTTGTCGGAGCGGAACTCGACCCGGCCCTTGGAGAGCTCGGCGAGTGCGCCCTTGATGTCCATCGTCACCGTCTGTGTCTTGGGGTTCGGCATCAAGCCGCGCCGGCCAAGCACCGGACCGAGACGTCCAACATCCTTCATCATGTCGGGGGTCGCCACCGCCACATCGAAGTCCATCCAACCGCCGCGGATCTTCTCGATGAGGTCGTTGTCGCCGACATAGGCGGCCCCGGCTTCACGAGCTTCCTCGGCCTTCTCACCCTTGGCGAAGACCAAGATCTTCTTCTGGGCGGAGAACTGGTTGGGCAGCACGACGGTGTCGCGCACGCTCTGGCTCTTCTTCAACGTCAGCTTGACATGGATCTCGACGGTTTCGTCGAACTTTGCAAAGGCGAGCTCCTTGACCAGGGCCGTGGCCTCGTCAAGGCTGTACAGCTTGGTACGGTCGACACCCTTTGCCGCTTCTCGATACTTCTTTCCGTGTTTCATCTTAGCGCTCCACCTCTACACCCATGCTGCGGGCCGTTCCGGCGATGATCTTCTTGGCTGCCTCAAGATCGTTTGCGTTGAGGTCTTCAAGCTTGGTCTTCGCGATCTCAGCGAGCTGGTCTTGGGTCAACGTGCCGACTTTCGTCTTGTTGGGGGTCCCGCTGCCGCCCGTGATACCGAGGGCCTTCTTGATCAAGACAGCGGCCGGCGGGGTCTTCAGCACGAAGCTGAAGGACTTGTCGGCATACACCGTGATGATGACGGGGAGGATCAGCCCAGGCTCATAGTTCTTCGTCTTATCGTTGAACTCCTGGACAAATTTGGGGGCGCTGACACCATGGGGTCCAAGCGCCGGTCCGATCGGGGGGGCCGGCGTGGCCTTCTGGGCAGGGCACTGCAATTTGATGATTGCAGAAACCTTTTTCTTTGCCATGTTTCTCTCCTTACGCAGCAGTCCCATTGACTCTGCGCTGGTCATAACGCCTGCCATACGAACAGGCTCCCACCTCACTACATGAGGGAGTACTCACACACAAATGGACTTGCTTGTAAAAAATCAGAAAACTCTCATATAGCGGTCAAGTCCACAGACCACTACAGAATCTTTTCCACTTGGAGAAAGTCCACCTCAACCGGGGTGGAGCGGCCGAAGATCCCGACGCTGACACGCATGCGGGCCTTCTCAAGGTTGACCTCCTCGATGACCCCGGTAAAGGTGTCGAAGGGGCCTTCGATGATCCGCACCTGCTCGCCGACGGCAAAGGTCTGCTTCGGTTTGAAGACCTTCTCGGCGGGCAGGTCGCCCGTCTTCTGGAAGATGTTCTTCACTTCGGCGGCGGAGAGCGGCTGGGGCTTCACGCGATCGTTGGGGGTGACGAAGCCCGTCACACCCTGGATCCGCTTGATATGGGAGCACCACGTCTTCCAACTAGTGTCGGGAAGGTCGAGCTCCACAAGGATGTATCCGGGTAAAATCTTGCGCTTGACTTCACGACGCACCCCGTCCTTGACCTCGACGACGGTCTCGAAGGGGACCTTGACGTCGGTGCAGATCAGGGCGAAGTCCGTATCGGTCTCGCGCATCTTGTTGATGATGCGTTCAATCTTTTGTTCGTATCCTGAATAGGTGTGTACTACGTACCAGCCCTTTGCCATATCGTTCCTTTACAGTATGAAGAGGACGGCCTTGAGCAGGATGAAGTCGATCAACCCAAGGAAGATGGCGACAATGACCGTAGATACGATGACAACCTTTGTCGAAGAGATGACAGCTTCACGGGAGGGCCAGACGACCTTCTTCAGCTCCTGGCGGGACTCCTTGATATACTTGATGAACTTCTTCATAAAGGCTCCTTGATTCACGGAAAGATTGAGAAGCAAGCAGGCCAAGAAGGACTCGAACCCTCAACATCTGGTTTTGGAGACCAGCGCTCTACCAATTGGAGCTATTGGCCTATCTGCTTCCCAATCGCAACGTCTTATTTGATCTTCGCCTCGCGGTGCAGGGTGTGCTTGCGCTCGAACGGGCAGTACTTGCTCAGCTCCAGCTTCCCTTGGGTGTTGCGGCGATTCTTCTCGGTCGTGTAGTTCTTCTGTTTGCACTCGGTGCACTGCAGCGCAATCTTTTCAACAGGACCTTTCTTATCTTTAGCCATACCATGCTCCTCAGGTGGGTTTTCCCACCATGCTCCCCACACGAGAAGGGGACAAAAAAATAGCCCTCGAACGGATTCGAACCGTTGACCCCCACCTTACCATGGTGGTGCTCTGCCAACTGAGCTACAAGGGCGTCGGCCACACGTCAGTGAATTCTCGAGTGCATACACCTAGACGTGCAGAAGCTAACTTACCAGAGCGAATGATTTTTGTCAATACAGCATGAATAAAGTCCAATGTGTTGCCCACCCTCGTGCGATATTATATAGTACCGTGTACGTATCTGCCACAAATGCAAGGAGTTCCCGCATGAAAAATCAACCAAAAACGCGTTGGGGCCTTACCAGTGAAGACATAGCACAGGATTTCGCTGAGCACCTGAAGTACAGTCAGGATGCGGATATTTATCATCGCACCGACCATGCACGCTACACCGCGCTTGCCCTGGCCATCAAAGACCGGATCATCCACCAGTGGAACAAGAGCCGGAAGACCCAGCGTTCCAGCGGGGCGAAGCGGGTCTACTACCTCAGCCTCGAGTTTTTGATGGGCCGCACGCTGACCAACAACGTCATCAACCTCGGCATCGAAGGCGAGGTGAGGGAGGCGCTCAATTCGCTCGGGTACACCTACGAGGAGCTTGCCGAGATGGAGAGCGACGCCGGGCTGGGCAACGGGGGGCTTGGGCGGCTCGCCGCCTGCTTCCTCGATTCATTGGCCACGCTGGAGATCCCCGCCTACGGCTACGGCATCCGCTACAACTACGGCATCTTCCGCCAGCAGATCAAGGCGGGGTGGCAGGTCGAGCAGCCCGACAACTGGCTGCGCGACGGCAACCCCTGGGAGATCATGCGCCCCTCGATCGTCTATCCGGTGCAGTTCGGCGGCCAGGTCCAGGTCATCCGGGAGGGGGGACGGGACCACTTCAAGTGGGTCGGCGGCGAGATCGTCAACGGCATGGCCTACGACACCCCGATCATCGGCTACGGCGGCAAGACCGTCAACACGCTCCGCCTCTGGTCGGCCAAGAGCCCCGAGGAGTTCAACTTCCACGAGTTCAACGACGGCGACTACACCGAGGCGGTGCGCAGCAAGATCTCGGCGGAGAACCTCAGCCAGATCCTCTACCCCAACGACACCCTCTACATGGGCAAGGAGCTGCGCCTCAAGCAGCAGTACTTCTTCGTCGCCTGTTCGCTCGCCGACATCATGCGCCGCTTCAAACGTGACGGCAAGAAGTGGGCGGAGCTTCCCAACCATGCGGCCATCCAGCTCAACGACACCCACCCCTCTTTGGCGATCCCCGAGCTGATGCGCATCCTCGTTGACGAGGAGCACCTGGAATGGGATGAGGCCTGGAAGATCACCGTCGCCACCATGGGCTATACCAACCACACCCTGATGCCGGAGGCGCTGGAGAAGTGGTCGCTGCCGATGATGGAGAAGATCCTGCCGCGCCACACCCAGATCATCTTCGAGATCAACCACCGCTTCCTCCAAGAGGCGGTCTCCCACTTCCCGTTGCAAGCGCACATGCTCTCCAAGATCAGCATCATCGAGGAGACCAATCCCAAGAACATCCGCATGGCCCACCTGGCCATCGTCGGCAGCCACTGCACCAACGGCGTGGCGGCCCTGCACTCCGAGCTGCTCAAGCGCTCGATGTTCAGCAATTTCAACACCATCTACCCCGACCGCTTCACCAACAAGACCAACGGCATCACGCAGCGGCGCTGGCTGCTCTCATCCAACCCCAAGCTCGCCGCCCTGATCACCAGCGCCATCGGCGACGGGTGGATCACCGACTACCAGCAGATCGCCAAGCTGACCCCGTTTGCCGAGGACAGCGCCTTCCTCGCGGACTTCGGCAGGATCAAGGAGGAGAACAAAAAGCGGGCCGCATCCTTCCTCAAGGCCGACTCCTCCCTCATCATCGACCCCGACTCCCTCTTCGACGTCCAGGTCAAGCGGATCCACGAGTACAAGCGCCAGCTCTTGAACGTCCTGCACATCCTCTACCTCTACAACGACATCAAGAGCGGGGGGGAGGAGACGAAGGACATGGACAAGGTCACCTTCCTCTTCGGCGGCAAGGCAGCCCCCGGCTACGTCAACGCCAAGCTGATCATCAAGCTGATCAACAACATCGCCCACGTCATCAACGCCGACTGCGATGCCAAGGAGAAGATCGCCGTCCACTTCATGCCCAACTACCGTGTCTCGATGGCTGAGGTGATCATCCCCGCCACGAACCTCAGCCAGCAAATCTCGACGGCCGGCACCGAGGCCAGCGGAACGGGAAACATGAAGTTCATGGCCAACGGGGCGCTCACCATCGGGACGATGGATGGGGCGAACATCGAGATCGCCGAGGAGGTCGGAGCGGAGAACATGTTCATCTTCGGCAACAATGAGGAGGAGATCTCCGCCCTGAAGTCGACCTACGACCCCTTCTCCGCCGTCCTCGCCAACGAGAAGATCAAGGAGATGGTCGACCTGCTCTTCAGCGGCTTCTTCAACGTCAACGAGCCGAACATCTTCGAGCCGCTCAGGCGTTCGCTCTTCGAGGAGGGAGATCGCTACTACCTCTTCGCCGACCTCCCCTCCTACATCACCATGCACCACAAGGCCCGCACCCTCTACCAGGAGGACCGCGGCGAGTTCAACAGGAGGGCGGTGCTGAACATCGCCAAGAGCGGCAAGTTCTCCAGCGATCGAACCATCACCGAGTACGCAGAGGAGATCTGGCATGTCCAACGATGCCCGGTGGAACGGGACCTCAATGGGGATACCGTGCTCGCCGATGCGGCCAAGCGGTGAGGAGGAAAGAACACCGAAAAAGGGTGAGACCGGGGGTGACGAATATTCGTCACCCCGTGCGATATATATCTCTTTTATTCACAATAGTATAGTTCTTTGTATTGCATAAACGCGTTATATATGACAAATACTCGTCATTTTTGGGAAAAACCTGTTATAGTCATCCAATGGCTACTTTCTGGGATCGGGTCAGGATTTATCTCAATTCGCCGACGGTCGTCGACTTGGCTCAGATGCTTGGCGTCAAACGCACCACGCTCTCGAGCTGGATCCACAACAACCGCCGCCCTCCCCTTGATACGCTTCTGAAGATCTCCGAGCTCACCGGAGTCTCCATCGCACAGCTGGAGCTTGGCCATGACACCTTCTACGACGATGAAGTGGGAGAGAACCCGGTTGCCTATCGACGTGAGATCGACGAGATGATCGGCGCCCTGGCCGAGGACGAGCTCCGCCTCTTGCGCCAGTTGATCCCCTACCTCAAAAACCCACCGCCGAAAGAAGACGCGTGACGGACGGGCTTGCGATGGCGAGCAGCGGCGCGACGATCATCGCCGGCAGGAAGTTTCCGGCCTTGGTACGCCTGATGTCGAGCAAGTTGAAGGCGATCATGAGCAACAGCATGCCGCCGACCGCGGCAAGCTCATTGATGCCCCCCTCCCCGAGGACCGGGGCGATGACGCCGCCGGCGAGGGTGAAGAACCCCTGGTAGACGAGGATGAAGAGGGCGCTTGCCATCACACCGATGCCATAGGCCGCGGTGAAGACGATCGCCATCGCCCCGTCCATGATCGACTTGATCATGATGAGCTGGTAGTCGCCCACCGTCCCGGCCTGGATCGACCCAGCAGCGACGCGTTGAAGAACCCCAGGGCGAAGTTGCGCCCGCTCTCCTCACTCCCCGTCCCGCGGGAGAGCCGCTTCTCCATCCACACCCCGAGGGAGAGGATCCGGTCCTCGATCTTCAGGGCATAGCCCGCAGCCCCTCCGATGATCAGGGCGAAGAGGAGGATGAGGTAGGAGTTGGACGAGAGGGCCATCGAGAGGCCGATGACCAGCGTGACCAACCCACTGGC
>LVBF01000053.1 GCA_001604325.1 Spirochaetales bacterium Spiro_04 | reverse complement strand
CTGCCCGCCGAGTTCCGCGGCAAGCTTCCGACCGTCCGCCAACTGACCGCCGCCCTCCGGCTGAAATGAGTGCTTCCGTTACGAAAACTTTGCGCCGCCATCCCTATGAAACTCCGCTCGCCAACTCCGGATATTGATAAGAACAAACCTTTCGACGGTGCCCTGTTTGGGCGTGAAGAATTTGCCGGTTTGCTCAGATGGTTTGATTGGAAGACCCTGTCGGCTATGATCTGAAAAACCTCAACCCCAGCGTTTCCCCATGAATGTCGATCTCGCCGCCCAACAGGCAATGGACCACCTCGCCAAGGTTGGTTTCGACCACCTTTCTGAGTCCGAACGCATCCTCGCCGCCGTGTGGGAGTTTGCGGCCGGCGTCGCCAACAACGGCTTTGCCGGGTACTACACCAGCCGGTGGGCTGATCTCGCATTTTATGCGCCGTCGGCGTTGCAGCAGATCGGCGCCACAGGGCTGGCGGAAATCGAGCGGGAGGCCAACGCCTTGTTTGGTCCGAACGGGCCATCGCCCGAACCCAAGGTGCGCGTCAGTCAGCTCCAGCAGCTCGGCGCGGCGGTACAGCGCAAGCTGGCCGCGCTCGATGACCGCTATTTTGACGTCAAAGAGGATGTGGACGAACTCTTGGGATCGTGGTTCCGCCGCCTCTCTTCCACTGGTCCGCGTTGACGCCTGCTTGAGGCGTGCGCGGCGTTCAGCCGGTGACGGGAGCGGCAATTTCAGGCGCAGCGATTTTGCGTGCAGGCGGTTTGATCGGAAGGTTCCGGCGGCTATGATTCGAGCAACCTCAACCCCCGCGCCTCGCCATGAATGTCGATCTCGCCGCCCAACGGGCTATGGACCACTTTGAAAAGGTCGGTTTCGACCGGCTTTCGGAATCCGACCGCATCCTCGCCACCGTATGGGAATTTGCGGCGGGCGTCTCAAACAGCGGCTTCTCCGGTTACTACGTGAGCCGCCGTGCCGACCTCGCCTTTTACGCTCCGTCGGCCTTGCAGAAGATCGGAGCGACGGAGCTGGCGGCGATTGCCACGGAGGCCAATGCCCTGTTTGGCGCGGACGGCCCGTCGCCGGATCACAAGGTTCGTGCCGAACAGTTGCGGCAGTTGGGCGAGCCGGTGCGGTGCCAATTCACCGCGCTCGACGACCGCTATTTCGACACGGAGGAAGACGTGGATGAACTCCTCGAAACGTGGTTCCTCAACCATCCCAATAGCCTTTCGGCCGGATGACTCCGCCGGGATGTGACGTGCGCCGCGTTCAGCGCGTGACGGCGCGGTAGTCTTGCCAGACGTGGGGGCTGCCGGCAGCGATTTGCGCAATCTCGGCGAAGTCGGGCTCGGTCAGGCCGGGCCAGCGGGTGGTGCGGAGTTGGTGCTCGATGCCGGAGGTGCGCAGGAGCGCGAGCGTCTCGGCCAGTGCGGCGAGGTCCACCGGTGAACCGGTCGCCTCGGCGTAGCGCGACCAGGGCGCTTTCAGGTCCATGGCGACGTAGTCGAGCAGGTGGGCGTCGAGGAGGGCGCGGACGATTTCCGGGTGGCTGCCGTTGGTGTCGAGTTTGCTGGCGAACCCGAGCGCTCGCACCTGCCGGAGGAAATCGGCGAGGCCGGCATGCAGCGTGGGCTCGCCGCCGGAGACGACGACGCCATCGAGTTTGCCGCGTCGGTGGGTGAGGCGCGTGAGGATGTCGCCGACGGGGATCGTGGGCGTGAATTGCTCGGGATAGACGAGTGCGGCGTTGTGGCACCACGGGCAGCGCCAGTTGCAGCCTTGCGTGAAGACGACGGCGGCGATGCGGCCGGGAAAGTCGCTCAACGAGCAGGGCACGTATCCGCCGATGCGCAGGGCGGCGGCCGTCGTGGCGTGTGCGGGAGAGTTATCCACGAGTGGACACGAATGAGGCACGAATGGCAGCGGCGGATGGCGGCGCGGATCAAACGCGCCACCTCAAATCCTCGGTGCCCTCCGTGTCTCTGTGGTTAATCCGGTTTACGCGGCGGTCGTGGCGGGCTCGGCGGCCGGCTCGGCTGCGGGTGCGGCGGTGGCGGCGGGCTCGATGCGGAAGGTGCGGCGGCGGGCGTACTCGGCCTGTTTGCCTTCGTTCCACTGCTGGACGGGGCGCAGGTAGCCGACGACGCGCGAATAGACTTCGCTCTCCTTGCCGCAGTGCGGGCACTTGAAGTGCTCGCCGGCGATGTAGCCGTGCTCCGGGCACACGCTGAAGGTGGGCGTGAGCGAGAAGTAGGGCAGGCGGT
>LVBF01000052.1 GCA_001604325.1 Spirochaetales bacterium Spiro_04 | reverse complement strand
CTTCGGCTTCAGGCCCGACACCCCGCTAGAAGAGGGACTGTCGGCCTTCGTCGACTGGTTTTACTCCTACCACGCCTGAAAGCCAACCCCGATTGAAACGGCGAGGCCCGAGGCATCGTAGAGAAAGCGTTCCACCTGCGTATCACTGGTACTGCGGTCGAAGAGCCTCCCCCAAATGGGACGAGAGTATTCAAAGCCGAGGGAGAGATGAAAGCCCTCGCCGATAGCGCTCAGCACCCTCAAACCGAGATGCAGCGTATCGAGGCTGAGTTCGCTCTTTTCCATGAACTGCCAGGCGGTCTCATAGGAGACGTTCACCTCACTGGAGAAGATCGGACCAAGCGGAATGAGGACTGCGGTGCCGATACCGTAGTACCACGCGACCTTCTCACCCGAGACATCCTGGACCGCCCCATCGAAGGTGAGGGAGAGCGCCTTCTGGGCTCCGCCGAAGAGGGTGAGGGCGAAGCCGCCATCAGAGAGGGAGGAGCTGGTGATACGCACATCCAGTTCGGTGCCGGAGTACGCATTGGAGGCGCTCGTCGACGTGATGGTCCCCGCCGTCGTGCGATAGAAGAGCTCGCTGCGCAGCTCAGCGTAGGCTACAAGCGGCATTGAAGCCGATAAAACCAGTACAATCATGACGACGAGTCGTTTCACCATCCCCTCCTTGTCGCTATACTGTCGGTATACTATGTAGGATGCCAATAAGCAAGTAAGTTGGTAGGGATTATGGAACAGTATGATGTGATCATCGTCGGCGGTGGAGCCGCCGGCCTCTTCGCCCGGGCCAATCTCCCTCCCTGCAGGGCGTTGTTGCTCGAGGGCGGAAAGGAGACCGGGCGCAAGCTCCTCATCACCGCAGGTGGGATGTGCAACCTCACCAACACCCTCGATGTACAGAGCTTCTTGAAATGCTATGGCTCCAAGGAGATGCGCAACTTCCTTCTACCCGCCCTCCAGAACCTGACGCCCGATGGTCTGAGGCTCTGGTTCGAAAAGCGGGGGGTCGTCACCGTCGTCCGCAACGACGGCAAGGTCTTCCCCCAGAGCTTCGACGCGAGGGACATCCATGATTGTCTCCTCTCCTCATCAAAGATTCCCATCCACTGCAATGAGAAGGTCATCGACATCGAGGCTAGAGAAAGTGGTTTCATCGTCACCTCCGAACAGGCGACGTATCGGGCGAAGAGCATCATCATCGCCCCGGGTGGCAAGAGCTACCCGAGGACCGGCAGCGACGGATCGCTCTACCCGGTCCTCAAGCGCCTTGGACACCCCATCGTCTCGCCCAAGCCGGCGCTGGTCGGCCTCATCATCAAAGATTGGCCGTACCGTGCCCTCAGCGGCTCCTCGATGCAGGATGTCAGGGTCACCGCGGTCCATGCGGGAGAGCAGAAGGTGTACCACCAAGGAACAGGAGACCTGCTCTTCACCCACCGCGGCCTCTCCGGCCCCCCGATCCTCACCGTGAGCGGCAGCGTCGAGGGCGGGGATGTCATCACCGTCGCCTTCATCAACGATGCGCAAGAGACCATCGAATCCCTTGCGCGCGCCCACAGCCACCAGCAGGTGGCCACGCTGCTGCGGGAAGCGGGTCTTACCCGCACCCTCGCCCTCGCCCTGCTCGAGGCGGCCCACATCAACGCCGCTGAGGCATGGAGAGCGATCGATGGCACGCGGCGGAGAGCGCTTCTCACCCTCATCGGCGCCCACCCCTTCACCGTTGAGCGCACGATGGGCTTTCCGAGCGCCATGGTCACCCGGGGTGGGGTCGCCCTGAGCCAGGTGAACCGGAAGAGCATGGAATCGAGGATCCACCGGGGGCTCTTCTTCTGTGGGGAGGTGTTGGATTATGATGGGGAGAGCGGAGGCTTCAACCTCCAGGGCGCCTTCAGCACGGCGCTGTTGGCCGCCCAGCATGTACAGGAGTATCTATCATGAAATTTCTTTGGACCACCATCGAGGTGGTGAATGTGGATGAAAGCGTCCGATTCTACCAGGAGATCGTAGGACTTTCGGTCGATCACCGGATAGCCGGCGAGGCGACGGACATCGCCTTCATGGGAGACGGGGAGACGAAGATCGAGCTCATCGCGCACGAGGGGGCGAAGCCCCAAACAGGGGGAGCGCTCATCAGCCTCGGCTTTGCAGTCGATGACCTCGATGCAAAGATCGCCTTCCTGTGCAGGAGCGGGGAGTCCACATCACCGCGGGGCCGTTCTCTCCGAACCCCCGAATCCGCTTCTGCTACGTGGAAGACCCCAACGGGGTGCGAATCCAATTCGTCGAACAGCGCTGAGATGAGCCGAGGCCGGGATTTGCAGTCCCAGCCTCGGTGTGGATTCATTCGTTGAGAATCAGCGGATGCGCTTTTTATCCTTGTCCATGAGTTGGTCGAGCTTTGCGCCCGGGTTCTTGAACTTGGCGAGGAAGATCATCGCCGCGATGATGTACGGCTTGTAGCTCGCCTCCTTGTACAAGGGGACCAGGTAGCGATCGAAGACCGAAGCCTCGACCTCCCCCGCCTTGCACGATACGCCGGTGATGTCGGCGGGCAGGCAGTGCATGTACAGCGCCTTTCCTCCCTTGGTCAGGCTCATCAGCTCCTCGGTGCAGGTCCAATCCTTGAACTTGGCGTTGTTGGCGAGGCATGCCTGTTCAAGGGTGTGGAGCGCCTTCTCATCACCATGCTCGACGATCTCGGTCCGCTCCTCCATGACGGCGAACGGGGCCCAGCTCTTCGGGTAGACGATGTCGGCATCCTTGAACGCCTCGGCCATCGTATCGACCCGCTTGTAGGAGCCACCGCCCTTCTTGGCGTTCGCTGCGGCGATCTCTTCGACCTCGGCCATCACGTTGTACCCCTCGGGGTGAGCGAGCACGACATCCATGCCGAAGCGGGTGAAGAGACCGATGATCCCCTGCGGGACGGAGAGCGGCTTGCCATAGGAGGGGCTGTACGCCCAGGTCATGGCGACCTTCTTGCCCTTCAGGTTCTCCACGCCACCGAAGTGGTTGATCACGTGGAGCATGTCGGCCATCGACTGGGTCGGGTGGTCGATGTCGCACTGCAGGTTGACCAACGTCGGGCGCTGCTCGAGCACGCCGTCGTCATAGCCGGTCTGCACCGCGTCCGCCACCGTCTTCATGTAGGTGTGCCCCTTGCCGATGTACATGTCATCGCGGATTCCGATGACGTCGGCCATGAAGCTGACCATGTTGGCCGTCTCACGCACCGTCTCGCCGTGGGCGATCTGGCTCTTGCCTTCGTCGAGGTCCTGGACCGTCAAGCCCAAGAGATTACAGGCACTGGCGAAGCTGAAGCGGGTACGGGTCGAATTGTCGCGGAAGATGGAGATACCCAGACCGCTGTCGAAGACCTTGGCCGAGATATTGTTCTCCCGCATTGCCCTGAGGATCTCAGCTACCTGAAAAACCGCGGCAATTTCGTCGTCACTCTGTTCCCAAGTGATGAAAAAATCATTGAGATACATGTCGTCAGTCTTGAGGGTCTTGAGCTCTTCAATCATCTTCCTGATAGCAGCCTTGTCCTTCATACGGGGAAACCTCCAATGTGTTTGATATTAAGAAAAACCGGACAATGGCACTATACCACGAGGGGGTACCATTGTCCAGAATATTGTTGCGCTTTGTTGCAAGACTCTATTGAATCTTCCCCAGCTCCCTCAGGATCTTCTCCGGAGTGAACGGCCAGGAGCGCATCCAGATCCCCACCGCGTCGTGGATGGCGGTGGCGATCGCCGGGGCAGCCCCGTTGGTCGCGATCTCACTGATCGATTTCGCCCCGTAGGGACCCACCTCATCGTTGACGTCGATGAGAATCGCCTTGAAGTCCTCCGGCACCTCACTGATCATCGGCACGCCGTAATCGGTGAAGTTTGCATTGAGGCACCGCCCCTCCGCATCGAGGATCATATTCTCGTAGAGGGTGTGGCCGATCGACTTCATCGCCGCCCCGTAGAGCTGGCCGAGGGCGAGCTCCGGGTTGATCGGGGTACCGGCATCCTGCAGCGCGTAGAACTTCTGCACCTTGACCTGTCCGGTGCGGGTGTTGACCGCAACCTGGGCGAAGTGCGCCCCGTAGGGGATCGAGTTGTGCAGCGTCGTGAACGAGCCCTTGCCCATCACCTGCCCACGCCCGGTGCCCGAGAGCGCCGTATGGGAGAGCTCGGCGTAGCTGAGGACCTTGCCGGTCTTGGTCGAATAGACCTCACCGGGCTCCCTCAGGCTCAGGTCGTCCACCTCCTCCTCCATCTGCAACGCCGCCTCTTCAAGCAGGTTCCGCCTCAGGTCCTCGGCCGCCTTATAGGAGGCCCCACCCGAGAAGTACGTGCCGCTGGAGGCGAATGCGCCGGTGTCGAAGGTACAGCTGTCCGTATCGCCGCTGGTGACGGTGACCCGGTCGAGCGGGACGCAGAATGCCTCGCTGATCATCTTGGCGGTGACGGTATCGAGTCCGGTGCCGAGATCGGCCCCGCCGCTGAAGATCTGGAAGGTCCCGTCACTGAGCAGCTTCGCCCAGGCGTTGCCGTGGTCCAGGCCGGGCAGCCCACTGCCCTGCTGGATCATCGCAAATCCCTTTCCGACCTTCCACTCGGCGCTCGGTCCCTCGACCTTCTTGCCCCAGTCGATCATCTTCGCTCCGCGCACAAGCGACTCCTCAAGGCCGCACGACCCGACGGGGACGACGTTTCCTTCCCGTCCCTCACCGAGGCCCCGCAGGATCTCGAGCATATAGCCCGTCTCCACCTTGTTCTTCATCGCCATCTGGTAGTAGTCGACCCCGATCTCGCTGGCCAGCTCGGCCATGCAGGTCATCAGGGCGTAGCTACCCTTCGGTGCCCCGTAGCCTTGGTAGGCGCCGGTGGGCGCGATGTTGGAGTAGTAGGTGATGACCTGGAACTTCATGTTGTCGACGGCCAGAAGCGGCAGCGTCTTGGAGCATGCGTTCATCGGGACGGTGAGACAGTGGTTGCCGTAGGGGCCGGTATTGGCCCGCACGTCCATCTCGACGGCCGTGATGGTCCCATCCTTCTTCGCCCCCATCTTCACCGTCACCCGCATCGGGTGGCGCGTCGAGTTGGCGATGAACTCCTCCTCACGGGTGTTGCGGTAGAAGACCGGCTTGCCGGTGAGCCAGGTGGCGTAGCCGACCAGGTCCTCGACCAGGACGTCCTGCTTGGAGCCGTAGCCGCCGCCGACCCGTTCCTTGATGACGCGGATCTTGTTCTCCGGGATCTGACAGACCCAGCTGACAATTCTCCTGACGTGGTACGGCACCTGCGTCGAGGCGTTGAGCACCAAGCGACCGCCCTCAATCCGGGCGTAGCAGATGTGCGGCTCAAGCGGGGTGCACTGGATCTGAGAGGTCTGGTAGGTACGCTCGATGACCGTATCGGCCTCGGCGAACCCCTTCTCCACACTCCCGATCTGCCCCCGTGCGGCACTGGCGATGTTGTGCTTGATGTCGCCGTGGAGTGGGAACATATAGATGACCTTCCCGTCACGGGGGTCGGCGTCCTTGTTGTACTCAGCGAGCCCCTCCGGTTCGCCGCTGCGGTACTCGACGACACCGTTGTGCACCCGCGGGGCCCCCTCGGCCATCGCTTCCTCGACGGTGAAGATCGGTTTGAGCACCTCGTACTCCACCTTGATCTTGTCGCGGGCCTCGAGGGCCTGCTCCTTCGTCTCGGCGACGATCGCGGCGACACGGTCACCGACGTGGCGGACCTTCTGGTTGAGGAGCTTGCGGTCGTGGGGACTCGGCTCCGGGTTGGACTGCCCGGCCTGCATGTAGTAGACATCGGGGCAGTTCTCATGGGTGATGATCGTCTCCACCCCCTCGACCTTCAGCGCCTCGCTGATGTCGATGCTCTTGATGTAGGCGTGGGCGTGGGGGCTGCGCAGGACCACCAGCGAGTAGTAACCCGGCTGGACGCGATCCTCGACGAAGGCCGGCTCACCGGAGACCAGGACCGGACCGTCGACCTTCCCCTTCGCCTTGCCGACGTAGGTGAGGTGGTCGCGGAACGACGGGGCGATCTCACTCTGGTAAGCGCCGCTCTTCATCCGCTCGCTGGCAAGCTGGACAGCGGTATAGTACTGCTCGTAGCCGCTGTCACGGATGAAGAGGCCACTGAGCACCTCCTTGACCTGCTCGCGCGTCGGTTCGGGATGCTTCTCAAGAAGCCAGGTGAGCAGGAGCGCCGCCGCCGGCGCGTTGTAGGCGCTCTGCACCACCCCGCTGTCGATCATCGCCTGCTGGACGGCATTGAGGTTCCGGCTGTTTCCCAAGCTCTCGGCGGTCCGTATCTGGGCGCCGTCCACCTGGGCGGCCAGCGTCAGGTTTGCGTAGACGGGCTTGTCGTCGACGAGCACGGTGTCGCTTCCGACGAAGCCTTCACCGTCATCGCTGTCGCGGACGCTGCGGTATCCGAGCTCTACGAGCACCGAGCGCAACGTCCTGTTGTCCGCTACCTCGACTCTGTGTCGCTTATTGTTCACGGTGAATGTAAGGGTGCTCATCGTGCACCTCCTTTGAGGAATTCGCCGAAGAGTTGACCAATCCCCTCTGCGGCAATGTATCGTTTGTACTCCTTGCCGCCGACGAAGTCGTCGACCGCCTCCAGGGCCTGGCTCACCGCCAGCTGCACATCCTCGCGGCTGGTGAGCTCACCCGCCTCGATGGCGTTCTCGACGGTGGTGAGGCGCTGGACCCCACTGCCATGGATCGCCGCGATGACCCGCACATGGCTGATGACCAAGGCCTCGCCCATCATCGCCGAGAAGGCGACGGCGGCGGCGCTGCGGTTCTGCGCGCTCAGCGCGTAGCGCCGCGATCCGACATAGCGCTTGTCCTTGGGCAGCAGGATGGCGAGCACCAAGGTCGTGGCGTGCTGCTTGTGGTAGGTGTAATACTCCCGCACCGGCACCTCATCCTCACTGTACGCGCCCCCCTCGGTGACGTTGGCGGTCACCAGGGTGCAGCGTGAGGCGATCAGGGCGGGGGCGAGGAAGGAGTGGTCGCTCATCAAGGCGAGGTTCCCTCCGATGGTCGCCATATGACGGCGGGTGTAGGAGGCGCAATAGCGGGCGCCCTCCTTCAGCCACAGCGGCACCAACGGGCTGTCGATGAGCTCCTGCAGCGTCACCATCGCCCCGATGCGGATGGCCGGCCCCTCATCGACGATCTGGTCCAGGCCCAGCCCCTTGAGGCTGATGCCCACCTTCGCGTCCACGGTGCCCCCCATCCGGTTGATCTCCGTCCCGCCGGCGAACCAGACGCTTTTCGCGTTGTTGCGTTTTAGTGTCAAGGCATCCGCGATGCTCGATGCCACAAGATATTCCTGGATCATACGACCTCCTTGCGGGCAGCCTTGTCCAGCATGCCCCTGCTTATCTCATTCGCCTTGGCGGCGAGTTCATCCTCGTCGAACCCGATCAGAACCCCATCGTGGACGACCAGCTCGCCGTTGACGATGGTATGGGTGGTGTTGTGGTTGGTGCCGCAGAAGATCAGAGAGGCCACCGGATCGCTCTGGGCGCCGGCATACGGGATGGTGGAGACATCCCAGACGGCCAAGTCGGCGGCCCACCCCACTTCGAGGCGACCCACCGCGCCAAAGTCGAGCGCCTTCGCCCCGCCTTCGGTGGCCATGGTGAACGCCTCGGTCGCGGTCAGGCCCGCAGAACCGTATCTGATGCGCTGCAAGAGGAGCGCCTGGCGGAGCTCGCCTAGCATGTCGGAGCTGTCGTTGGAGGCCGACCCGTCGACGGCGATGGCGACGTTGATGCCCATGTCGATCATCTCCCGCACCCGGCAGATGCCGCTGGCGAGGCGCATGTTCGACGAGGGGCAGTGGGCGATGTGGCTGCCCGTCTCCTTGAGGATTTTCATCTCATCGTCGTTGAAGTGGATGCCGTGGGCGTACCAGACATCGCTGCCGATGAGCTCGCACTCCTCCATCAGGGCCACCGGCCGCATGCCGTACATATCGAGACAGAAGTCATTCTCGTCGGCCGTCTCGCAGAGGTGGGTATGGAGGCGCACCCCATGCTTGCGCGCGAGGCGCGCCGTATCACGCATCAACTCCTTGGTGACGCTGAAGGGGCTGCACGGGGCGAGGGCCACCTTGTGCATCGCATCGGGGGCCGGGTCGTGGTACTCGTTGATGACCCGCTCGCTGTCGGCGAGGATCTCATCATCGGTCTGCACGACGCTGTCAGGCGGCAACCCCCCATCCTTCTTGGAGAGGCTCATCGAGCCCCTGGTGGGGGAGAAGCGCATGCCCAAGGTGTCCGCGGCCTTGAATTGTAATCCCATCAAATCCCCTTTGAAGGAGCGGGGATAGAGGTAGTGGTGGTCGGTGGTAAGGGTACAGCCGGTCTTGGCCAGCTCAGCCATCGCCAAGAGCGACGAGTAGTAGATTGCCTCTTCGTCGATGTACTTCCACACGTCGTAGAGGAAGGTCAGCCAGTCGAAGAGCTTTGCGTTCTGCACGGCCGGATGGTTGCGTGTCAACGTCTGATAAAAGTGGTGGTGGGTGTTGACCAAGCCCGGCAACACCACGTGATGGGAACAGTCCAGTACCTTGGTCCCGGAGGGGAGCGAGAGCGTACCGGTTTTTGCAATCGCCTTGACTTTGTTGTCAGTGATCAAGAGGTCGACCCCGCTCTGTTGCGGTGTGTCGAATGAGGTTTGCAGGCAATAGATGTTTTTCAAAAGAAGTGAGCTGCTCATGCCTTCGGATCTCCTTATAGAGGCAATGATCGGCCAGAGGGTGTCCATAAGCCGGTCTTGCACCAAGTCGGCTTCGGCATGCGGCGAGTTCCGCAAGGAAGGCGTAGGGAGCGAGGGGGCCGCCTACCACCTTGGTTCATCCATAAAACCCGCCTCTCAGAGCCCCTCTTAGGGGCGGGTTCTCATTCCCATTACACATTTAAATACATAACGGGATGCTTTTCGTTCAATGAGCCACAGAGCAATGCTCCGTGGCCCAAGTATACCATACAGGGGGTGTCAAAGACACCCACAGCCTACTTTTTCTCCAGCGAGTACGGCAGCATCGCATAGAATGCCGCACAGATTTCCAGGTCGTCGATCCGGTTGATCTCGTTGGGGGCGTGGGCCTGCGCCTCATCGCCGGGGCCAAAGCCGATGGCCGGGATCTTGTGCCGACCGGTGGTCGCCACCAGGTTGGTCGAGAAGGTCCACTTGTCGACGACCGGCTTCTTGCCGAAGAGCGCCTCGTGGCCCTTGATGCCAGCCTGCACCAGAAGGTGGTCCTCATCGATCTTCCAGGTGGGGAAGTAGAGCTCCTGCGAGTACTCCTTCTTCGTCCAGCCGATCTTCTCGTAGTCGGGCATCTCGACGATGATCGAGGCAGGATCATCACCGGTGGCCTTGCTGATGTACTCGCGTACCTGTCCCATGGCCAGTTCGGCGTCCTCTCCCCAGGTCAGACGGCGGTCGAGGTAGAGCATCGCATAGTCGGCGACCGCACACTGGCTCGGTCCCTTGACATCCATCTGGCTGACCGTGATGGTCCCCTTGCCAAGGAACTTGTCGTCATCCGGCAGGAGGTCCTTGTTCAGCTGCTCGATGGCGAGCGCCGCCTTCGCCGCCTTGTAGGCTGCGCTGACGCCGCGCTCGGGGGCGCTGCCGTGTGACGAGATACCGCGCAGGATCACGCGGATCTCCATGCGGCCACGGTGGCCACGGTAGAGCTGGCAGCTGGTGGGCTCGGTGGAGACGATCAGGTCCGGCTTGAGGTTCTCCTCTTCAATGAGGTACTTCCAGCACATGCCGTCGCAATCCTCTTCCATGACGGTGAAGGTGAAGTACACGGTGTATTCGCCGCCATAGCCGAGATCCTTGAGGATCCGCCCGGCGGTGATCATCGAGGCGGCCCCGCCCTTCTGGTCACTGGCGCCGCGGCCCCAGACCTTTCCGTCCTTGATATCTCCACAGAAGGGATCGAAGGTCCAGTTGGCGAGGTTCCCCACCTCGACGGTGTCGATGTGTCCATCGATGGCGAGCTGCTTCGGCCCGTTGCCCACACGGGCGATGACCGAACCAAGGCCGTCGATGCGGATCTCGTCAAACCCCGCTTCCTCGCAGAGCGTGACGATCAGGCGACATACATCTTCCTCTTGGGAGCTGTAGCTCTTCACCTTCACCAACTTGGAGAGGTTCTCTGCCGTGTAGTCGCGATACTCGGCGGCCTTCTGTCTGATCTGTTCTGCAATTGTCTTCATGCAAATCCCCTTGTCATTATGATAATCACCCCCTAGGGAGCGATTTTGTCCACTCGCTTCCACACCTTCTCGGCGACCTTTGCCGCCTCGGTGTAGATGGCATCGATATCGAGATGGGCGATCTTGCGATCCTCCATCACCAGATTCCCGTCGACCATCACGCTCTCAACACAGTTGGAGCTCATGCCCCAGACGAAGTGGCTCGCCGCATTGGCAGGGATGAGCGGCGTCGGGCTATGGTAGTCCGTGATCACCAGATCCGCCTTGTACCCTTCGGCCACTTGGCCGAACTTGCCGTCGAAGGAGCGCTCCACCAACCGGTTTCCCCGGTTCAGGGCCGTCACATAGTCGCTCGGCCACCACGATCCGCCCTGGTCCTTGTGCTTGAAGAAGGCGAGCTTGAGCTCCTCGAACATGTTGCCACCGCAGCCATCGGTCCCGATGACCAGGTTCTTGACCTCTTGGATGTGCCGCGCATAGCCGACATTGTTGTTCATGTTGCTGCGCCCGTTGTGGGCGAAGAAACAGCCGTAGGAGTTGAGCTTCTCGATCTCGGCGCTGTTGAGATGGAGCCCATGCACCAAGAGGGCGTTGTCCGTCAGCAAGCCGAACTGCTCGAGCCGGTCGATGATGTCCATGTTGTAGTGGTGGTGGCTGTGCACCACATCGTACTTGTCCTCGGCCACATGGAGGTGGATCCCCACCCCCGTCTCCTTGACCGCCTCAGCCATCATCGCAAGTCCCTCATCGGGGATGGTGAAGGGGGCGTGGCCGCCGATCATCGCCTTGACCAGGCGTTTCTTCTTGGCCGCCTTCGCGAAGCGGATGTTCTCCGCCACGCCTCGCTCCACTTCCTCCATGCCGCCGTTTCGGTCGGTGACCTCATAGCAGGTGGAGCCGCGCAGCCCCACCTCCTCCATCCCGCGGGCGATGGCATCAAGGCTCCCCTCGATGTACGAGGGGCTGGCATGGTGGTCGATGCAGCAGGTGGTGCCGGCGAGGATCGCGTCGATGGAGCAGATCAGCGAGCTGTAGTAGCACGCCTCCTCGTCCAAGCCACGATCGAGGCGCCACCACCACT
>LVBF01000004.1 GCA_001604325.1 Spirochaetales bacterium Spiro_04 | reverse complement strand
ATCACGGGATGGGGGCAACTGGAAAAGACACGAAGACGCCGGGCCCCGCGTCGATCTGTACGGTGAACGTGCCGGAGAGAGAGCGATTTGAGAGCGAGATCGCTGTGCAGTCGATGCGCATCCGCTCAAGCGGCCATACGAGTTCTCTGCAGGTCACCGTCGTCTCCCGGTCGAGCTGCGCCGGCAGAAAGCTCACCGTCTGCTGCCCGCTTCCTCCCGGGAAGGTCCGCTCTGCACTGACCAGGTGCATCGTCTCGTCACCCGTCTGCCAGAGGAGCGGAGGGCCGTAGTGGGAGAAGAGCGCGTAGGTGGCGAGGAGGTGGTCCATCCGGTGCCCCCCTCCCCCCAGCAGCACCCAGTCGTGATACCCTGCCCGCCTCGCTTCGATGAGGGCGAGTTCGGTATCACTCTGGTCCTTGTCCCTCGGACTCCTGATGATGCGCAGCGCATCAGCAGCATCAGCTGGTGTGCGCGTCGAATCGAAGTCGCCGACCCAAAGGTCAGCGCGAAGGCCGAGGTGTTCGGCCAACTCATAGCCGCTGTCGGCGCAGATGACCAGGTCCACGCTGCAAACACTGATCGCCAAGGGCCCATCGGGTCCTGAGCCTCCAGTTACGATGATCGCTCTGCCTTCCATGGTTTTTTTCGTTGCCCCCGTCACTGTTCTGGCGTACTATGGTAGCACACCAACGAAGAAAGAAGGTACCTCATGACCGAGAAAAAAGAGCAAGTGGCAGTACACGGCCTCGCCTGTGCCGACATCCTGACCCCCAAAGCGGGAATCGACCTCAAGAAGTGGTCCATCGTGGCGTGTGACCAATACACCTCAGAGCCGGAATACTGGAGCCGGGTCGCCAATACGGTAGGAGATGCCCCCTCGACGCTCCATATGATCTACCCGGAGGTTTACCTCGAGGAGAAGGATCCTGAGAAACGCATCAAATCCATAAACAAGACGATGAAGGAGTATCTTGACAAGGGTATCTTTGACTGCCACCCCTCCTCCTTCGTCCTCGTCGAACGCAAGACAAAGGGCGGCGGAAGCGGCCGCATGGGGCTGTTGGCCGCCCTCGATCTGGACGAATACGACTACAGCGTCGACTCCACCTCGCTCATCAGGGCCACCGAGGGGACGATCCTCGACCGCATCCCGCCGCGCAAGGCGATCCGCAAGAACGCCAAGCTTGAGCTTCCCCACATCCTGGTGCTCATCGACGATCCCAAGCGGAGCGTCATCGAGCCGCTTTCGGCAAAGCGTGCAGCGCTTCGCCAGCTCTACGACACCCCCCTCATGGAGGGCGGTGGGTCTCTCAGCGCCTGGCTCGTCGACGCTAAAGAGGACAGAGAGGCGGTCTTTGGTGCCATCGATGCGCTTTACAACACGCTCGACCCGGCAAACCCGCTGCTCTTCGCCATGGGGGACGGCAACCACAGCCTGGCCACGGCCAAAAGCTGCTGGGAGGATATCAAGGCGACCTTGAGCGAAGAGGAACGGGCGACTCATCCCGCCCGCTTCGCCCTCGTCGAGATTGAGAACATCCACGACCCCGCCCTTGAATTCGAACCGATCCACCGCACCCTCTTCTCTCTCTCCAAATCTGATTTCGAGGCGGAGGTGGCCAAGGTCTGTGCTCGGTTCGAGACGCAGGAGGTCGACTCGCTGGAGCGTATCAATCAACTCATCGATTGTGGGGATGGTGTGCAGCGCTTCGGCTATGCCGATGGAGACGGATTCGCCGTCTACACCCTCTTTGGACCCCACCATTCGATCGCCGCCGGCTCACTGCAGATGGTCATCGACTCGCTGTTGAAGCAGAAGCAGTGCACCGTCGATTACATCCATGGCAAGGATGTCACCATCAAGCTGGGACGAAAGCGTGGCAACATCGCCTTGATCCTCCCCGAGGTATCGAAGGAGACCTTCTTCGCCACGATCATCGCCGACCGCGCGCTCCCGCGCAAGACCTTCTCGATGGGAGAGGCACACGAGAAACGCTTCTATATGGAGGCGCGCAAAATCGTCCTCTAACGGCGTCGTTTCGTGACAGCGACGGCTACGGCGCTCACCAGCGCCGCGATGGAGGCGGCGATCGCAGCAATCTTCCACCGCGCAAGCCCCTCGAAGGAGGGGCGTTTTGCCGTATAGCGAGGACGGGGAACTGGGACCTCTTCGGGGGGCAGGTCGAAGTAGAAGACCTCCTCCCCCTCCTCCAGGTATCCGTACTTGAAGGCGGCGTCCTTGATGGCATCCGAGGTGAGCATCTGGCGCTGTTGTTCTGAGAGGGAATCGACTTCGAGGGCGAGCATGTCATCAGCGTACTGGAGGCGCTCAATTTCAGCTTTCAGCGCTTGATTGTGCAAATACCCGCCCTCCCCCGCCCAAGAAAGCAGGATTAGGTACGATATTGCGCCGGTTAGAGCGAATATGATGAGAATTTTCCTTGTCACGCCTTCACACAACCTCTATAATGACGATGATACTATAGCTTTTATATCAGTGTAAAGTTTGGGTGGAGGTGACGATGTCTGCAAATAAGCACTATGGAAGACAGATTGTATTGAGTCTGTTCTTGACGGTCTTTGGAATTCTGGGTTTGCTGTTCCTCGCATCGCGCTTTTTGCTCCCGCATTTCGAGATCGATCAACAGCAGGTGTACTCGGTGCTCGTCCGTCTCTTCCCCCTCCTCCTCGGTCTCATCATGATCGAAATCGGTGTCCTCGTCGCCAGACGGCGTGATGAAGAGATCGCCGAAGAGAGCGATCGCCTTCCCCCCAATGCCTATGACCGACCGTTCTACACCCTCCCCGGTGATGACCCGTCCCATCTGCACACCGAAGATCTGACCCTCGCCCACCGCACCGCCAGCGCGGCGGTCGTCGATGAGCCCATCATGGAGGAGACAATCGCGCCGGTGGTGGAAGTGGCAGCGCCGGCGCCGGTCGCCGCCCCCGCTCCGATTGTCCCAGTGGTCGAGCAGGCTGCGCCCCAAGCCGTCCCGGTACAGCCGGAAGAAGAGGTGGAGCTCATCAATACCGCGGACTTCGATACCTTGCTCAGCGTTGAGCTTGAGAATGCTATTTTGATGGAGTATGACTTGACCCTGGTGGTCATCAAGGTCGAAGAGGGGCCGATCGCCCTCATCGCCAACAAGCTGGTGATGCAGAGCGGAGACCTCGCCTACTCTTTCATCCGCTCCGATACGAGCATCGCCATGGTCCTGCCCTTCTACAACAACGAAGAGGCGCGCACCTTCACCCTCTCCTTGATCGAGAGCTGTGAGCGGGAGTTCTCGCCGTCACTCTTGAAGGTCGGCTTTGCCTCTCGCGCCGGCAGGATGATCGAACCGGCCCAGTTGATTTTGGAAGCCGAGTCAGCGAGCGATCGCGCCGATTAATCCTTCAGTGGAAGATCAAAACTCATTCGGTCCCGCCCCAACACGGTGGGACCGAAGATTTCTTGGGCGTCACGCAGCAAATACTTGAGTTCCCAGTCGCTGTAGCGGGGGCTGTAGTGCATCAAGGCCAATTGGGCGACCTGGCCATCGCGTGCGATCGTCGCCGCCTGGGAGGCCGTCAGGTGGCGCTTCTCAGCGGCGGTCTCCTCCATGTCCGCGGTGAACATTCCCTCACAGAGGAGCAGGTCACTCCCGTTCACCGCCTCGGCGATGGTGGGGAGGTAGGCGGTATCGGTCACGTAGCTCATCTTGCGCCCGCTTCGCTTCTGCCCCATGACCTGGTCGCTTTCAATGACGGTCCCGTCCGGGAGGCGGACCGCCTCCCCCCGCTGGAGTTTTCCCCAGAGCGGACCCATCGGGACATTGAGCTCTTTGGCCCGCTCGACGTTGAAGACGCCGGCGCGCTCCTTCTCCTCCATCACATAGCCGACGCACGGTTTGGTGTGCAAGAGCGGGAAGGCGCTCACCGTGTACTCATCATTGTCGATGATGATGCCCGGCTCGGCGACGCGGACGATGATCTCATAGTTGATGTACATGTCCAAGATGCGGCGATTTGCGTCTACGTACTCCTTGAGCCGCGGCGGGCCGTAGATGGTCAGGGGATCGTCACGGTCGACTTGGCTGGAGAGCATCAAGATCCCGGGCAGGCCGGTGACATGGTCCGCATGCATATGGGAGATGAAGATCGAGTCGATCTTCTTCCATTTGAGGTTCAAACGTTTGAGCGATACCTGGGTCCCTTCCCCACAGTCGAAAAGGAAGAGCTCTCCATCGCGTCTGACCATCGCACTGGTCAGATGGCGATTGGGCAACGGCATCATGCCGCTGGTCCCCAGGATGAAGACTTCAAAATTCATGGTTCCAGTATACCCAAATCGCCGTCTTAGTCAAAGCGCACGCAGCTGAGCGCATCGATGGCGGAAACCCGCCTGAGGCTGAGGTGTACGCTCACCGCACTGACACAAAAGAGGACGGAGGCGATGATCGAGAGGTCGAGGACGGGGACCCTGATGGGAAAATCCAACAGATAGAAGGAGAGGGCGCTGTAGGAGCGCGCGGCGATGGTCGCCAAGAGCGGGGGGAGCTGGCGGGCAAAGAGAATACCCAGGGCGGTTCCGAGTGCGATGCTCACCGTCGTGATGACCATCACCGCCGTCCAGTAGGCTCGCCGTACGACCTGGGGTTGTGCCCCGATCAGGTGGAGGGTGGCGATGCGGGCCTTGTCATCCTCCACCATCTGGGAGCTGAGCTCACTGATGAAGTAGCCGCAGAGGATGGCCACCGCCACCATGACGGCCAGCACCGCTTGCCGGCTCGTCTCGAGGTTGCCCGAGAGCGCCGGATTCTGTTCCTTCCAGGTGGTCGCCATATAGCCGGCCCGTTCAAAATCACCCTTCACCGTCTCAAGGTTGCGTTCTTGGGTGAGCACCTCATAGTACACTGTCACGCCACTGGTGAAGAGGTGCTCAAGGAAGTCCAGGTCGCAGAAGACCAACTGTTCATCAAGCTCATGGTAGCCGGTGTCGTAGAGCGCTCCGATGATGCAGAGCTGTGCCCTGATGGCATCATTGGAGACGAGCATCAAGGCGAGGCGATCGTCGATTTTTACAGCCAGCCGCTCGGCCAGCGTCGTGCTGATCATGATCTTGGCAAGGGTTGATGGGGAGGCGTTTTCGCTCTGTGTGATGGTCAATTGGGCGAGGCGGCTGTCGTTGAAGTACGACTGCTCCACCCCTTTGACGCGGACCATCTGGTTCTTGTCGGGGCTGTAGAGGAGGGCGTTGACCTCCCCTACGCGGTCGATGGTTTCAATCGAGGGGTGCTCGATCATCGGTTGCCGTTTATCCACATAGAGCTGCAGGTGCCCGTCGGCGAGCAACGCCCACTTGTCCGCGATGCCCCGACTCATGGAGACGACGAAGATCTGGGCGAGGACCAGGATCGACACGACGAGGGTGATCAACACGATGTTGAAGATGACCCGGCGCCGTGCGGCGCGGTTGGCCCCGATGCCGAGTTTGCGCAGTGTCAACAGCCTCGATACCGGATTCACCCGATGACCTCCAGATTCCGCTCACTGATGCGGTGGATCTCGTCACAACGCCGTGCGAAGGAGAGGTTATGGGTGACGAGGAGCAGCGCCACCTCCTTTTGCCTCACGAGGGAGAAGAGCAGATCTTCCACCATGGCCGCATTCCCCTCATCCAGCGATCCGGTGGGCTCGTCGGCGAAGAGGATCGCCGGCTCGTTCACCAGGGCGCGCGCGATGGCGACCCGTTGCTTCTCCCCGCCGGAGAGCTGGTCCGGGCGGTGGCTCAGGCGGGCAGAGAGCCCGACCAGGGAGAGGATCTCGTGGGCCTTATCCCGTGCTTCCCCCTTGCTGCTGCCCCCGATCATCGCCGCCATCTCGACATTCTCACTGGCGGTGAAGTCCTCGAGCAGGAGGCTTGCCTGGAAGATGAAGCCCATCCTGCGGCTGCGCAGGGCCGAGAGGGCGCGATTGTCCATCTCGCCGAGCTTCTCGTGTTCGAACCAGACCTCCCCATGGTCACACCCCATGAGGCCCGCCGCGATCTGGAGCAACGTCGACTTACCGCTGCCGCTGTTGCCCGTGATGGCGATGGCGCGCGACCGTTGGACGGTGAGGTCTACGGATTCGAGGATTTGGATCGGCTCCCCGCCCCTGAGCGTGGCGGGAAAGCTCTTGGAGACTTGGTGCAGGTACACCAGATCAGTAGATCTCTTCATAGACGAACATCTCCATGATATCGGCCCTCAAGAGGCGCCTGATGGCCAAGAGGGAACTGATGAGACTGAAGACGAGGATGCCGACGCTGAGGCCAAGCACCTGTCCCCAATTGATGGCCAACACCAAATGGGTACCCATTTTTCGATAGACGAAGGCAGAAAGGTGGGGATAGAGGGTCAACGCCCCCCAGCAGAGGATGACACCCACCACGAGCCCGAGGAGCGTGACATAGGCGCTCTGCAGCACAAAGGCGGCATGGATGGTCCCCACCCGAGCCCCCATGGTCATGAGCATCGCCACCTCGCGCTGCTTTGCCAGCAAGAGGCGCCGGGTACTGGAGTAGGCATGGACCAGGACGATGAGGATCATCAGAAGCAGCATCAGCGTCATCATCCGCTGCTCGAGGAGCATGGCACCCCAAAGGGCGGCGTTGACCTCCTGGTAGCTCTTCACCCCCATCAAGCCGGCGTCGGTGATGATGAGCTTGGCCCTCTGTACATCAAGGCTCGTATAGATCCCGATGTGATAGGCGAGGTCTTCGGTGATGGTGGAGAGTGTATCGAGGGTAGAGAGGAGGGTGGTCTGGTCAAACTCCCAGCTGGTGGTGTAGTAGATGGAACCAACCTCGACTTTCTTGCTCGCCGGGACGATGGTCGCCTGCTTGCCACGCCGCAAGAAGGTGGCCGTGATGGTTTCCCCGTCCTTGATCCAGAGGGAGTTTGCCCAAGACGAAGCGACCGTCCCCTCAGAAAAGATCGTCCCCTTGTAGCAGTTCACCGCATCGAGGAAAAAAGGCGGTGCATCGATGCCCCGGATCCGTGCGCTGATCGTCCGCCCGCCCTCCCCTTGGATGATGACCGGGAGATCGGCCCAGACAAAGGCGGCCTCGATGCCATCGAGCGTGGCGATGGCGGCGGCCTCCCGCCTCGCCTCAGAGAGGGAGAGTGAGGAGACATCTGCCTGGAGATCGAAGGATTCGAGGGTTCGGATATCCTTGAACTGGTTGCTCTGCAGCGCCTGCATGAAGGAGAGGACCATGACGATGGCGAAGAGGCCAAGGGCCAGGCCGAGGGCGATGCGGATGGCGGAACCGCGGTGGCGGTTCTGGCGGCTGAAGGCATACCGCGATGAGAGGCGCAGCAGGATGCTCATCTCAGCGGTACACGATGGACCGGACCCGGTTCGAGCCAGGTTCGTAGGTGACGTCGCTGTACGGCTTCTCTTCTGCGTACAGCGTCTCGATGCGTGAGCCATCATCCTGGTATCGGATCGTCTTCTTCAACACCCCACCGCTGCGCTGCTCTCCGCTCACCGCCCTGCCCTCCTCGTAGTATGTGATGGACTCGTCCCCAGTGCTGCTGATGCGCTCCTCGGCTGTCAGTTCCTTGCTCTCATTATACCGATAATTGATCACCATGACAGGGTCAATCGTCTGGATGAGGAGGGCGGCGCTGTCGTACACCTCGACGCGCTCCCCTCTGTGGACGGTATACCCGCCCGCTTCCCGCTCTTCGATGGTGGCCCTGACCGATTCCTCACCCCTCCTCCACGCCTCGATGATCTCTCCCCCCTCGCTTCGCTGGGTGTAGGACTCCCCCTCTCCCTTGATGCTGTAGGCGTAGATCCGCTCATCCCCACGGTGAAAGAAAGTGCGCAGGTTCTCATCAGATCCCAGCGTCGCCACCGCACTGAGCTCTTCAAAGCGGTAGCTGAACGCCTCGACCGCCACGATGTGGTCGTCGACGAGGATGGTGCGCAAGAGGAGCCGCCCCTCGTCATCGTACTGATAGAGGGTTTTCTCCCCTCCCGTTTGCCGTTGGATCGGGTGTCCATCCTCGATGATTGTGACGGTCACCTGCCCGTCATCGTCCTGGCGGCGCACGACGATCCGAGCGCCCTCTGAGGACCTCTCTTCAGTGAAGAGCAGGCGCTCTCCCTGATAGAGCGTCCTCCTCTCTTCGCCGAGGATGAGGCGGTACTCCTCCCCTTGCCATACTCCGAGGTCTTGGCCGATGGAGTTGGAGGCACGCACCAGAGGAGATGCGAACACACCGACGCTTGCTGCGGTGAACAGCACCAGGGCCAGGGCCCTACTGCGTGAGGCCCACCAACGCATCTAAAAACTCATCCTTGTCGAAGGGATGGATGTCCCCATACCCTTCGCCGGTTCCGACGAACGCCACCGGGATACCGAGGCGGTCACCGATCTGGACCAAGGCCCCGCCCTTGGCGAGCGAGTCGTACTTGGAGAGGATCAAGCCATCGAGGCCGATGGCTTTGTCAAAGAGTTCCGCTTGGCTGATCTGGTTCTGTCCGGTGGTGGAGTCGAGGACGATCAACTTCTTGTAGTGCGCCTCGCCGATGCCGCGGCCCTTGATGATCTTATCGATCTTGGCCAACTCCTTGAGGAGGTTCTCCTTGTTGTGCATCCGGCCGGCGGTATCCACGAAGATCAGATTCTCGCCCCGCGATTGGGCGCTGGTGATGGCATCATAGACGACCGATCCGGGGTCGCTTCCGCTCACCTGGCGCACAATGCGGCAGCCCAGGCGTTCACTGTGGATCTCCAGCTGGTCGGCGGCCGCTGCCCGAAACGTATCGGCGGCGGCCAAGAGGACCGAATACCCTTGCTTTTGGTAGTAGTCTGCGAGCTTGGCGATCGTGGTGGTCTTTCCCACCCCATTGACACCGAGGACGAGGAAGACGGTCAAGGCGTCCTTTTCAACGCCCATATCCATGGTCCGCAGCTTCTCACCCAAGAGTCGCTTGACCAGAGCCTGGTAGTCGCTCGTCTCCTTGAGGCGGCCCTCCTTGGCCCTTCTCTGCACCTCATCGCTGACCGTCATGGCCAGGTGCCCACCGAGGTCTCCCTCGATCAAGAAATCCTCAAGCTCATCAAAGAAGCGCTCATCACCCTTCGCTCCTGTAAAGAGTGCCTTGAGCTTTGCTCCAAATCCTTTCAACATGATCGAATCCTCTTCCCTTATCGTCCATAGGCGGCAAGCTGAGCCATCAGGGCCACCAGGTTCACCATGGCCACCGCCCCGCTCGCCACCTGCCCCACCTGCCAGAATTGATGGTCCAGGGCGGGGGTATTGCCCAGGGCGATCGTTGCGACATACGCCCCGAAGAGCAGGATAGTCTTTCTCAGCTGTTTATAGAAGTCCTTTTGTTCCCGGTCGAGTAGTGATGCCGTGAGGGCCGTCCTCCCCTCCATCGTGACGAGTACCTCCTGCCCCGGATCGTGCACCAACCCGATTTCCTGGTCGGTGAACCCCTCTTTGACCATCAAGACAGAGAGGGGGTACTGCGGCTTCTCGATGGTGAGGGAGAGGTCACAGCCCCTCAACTGTCCGTCGATGAACCAATCGACTCGCCCACTCTGGCTGCGGAAGGTGACCGGCCTCTCCGCCTGGTGCTCGAGGACCGCCTCGACGGTGGTGATCGTACCTGAGTGAAGATCAATCGTTCTCTCCACTGCCAGGTGGGATGGAGAGGAGAGGGTGAGGGAAACCTCACCACTCTTTCGGATGAAGAGGCGCTCCCCAGTTTTCTGCTCAACCCCATCCAACGAGATGGTCAACAACAGCGGCCCCCCGGTGATGAGGAGGGCGGCGGTGGTATGCGCGCCGCTGTAGGTGAGCAAGACTGCGTCCAGTGCATCAGAGAGCTCGTACCACGCTCCCTTGGTCACCAAGCGGTCGAGCAAGATGGAGGCTTCCTCTTCCACCGCGGTACAGATCACCCGGTCGAACTCATCAAGGCTTTGGACATCGATGAGGAGGAGCCCATCAAGGCCTTCACGCTCCCGATACCAGCGCACCCCTTCGCTTGAGGAGCGCAACAGGCGTGTGAGCTGAGGCGAGTATGGAACGGTGGTATAGGAGATCTGGGAGGGGGTCTCCTCATCTGCCCTCCCAGCGACCGTGTAGGCGGCCAGTGCCTTCTCATCGCGCGCTGCATAGAGGGCGTGAATCTCTCGATCAGCAGTGGCTTGGGCACCCCTCTCCGCGCGCGTTGCGAGGTGTTGGGCCCGCTCTTCGGTGAGGGTGAATTGCCGGCCGTACTGGGTGGCCGCCTCGAGGGTCTGTTTGAGGATCAGGTCGGATCGTTCACTCAGGGAGATGATGGCGACTTGCCAATCCGCTGAGGCAAGCGGGCTGACGATCACGGTCAGCAGCACAGCCCAGAGGACAAGTCGCCTGGTCATCGCCCTACTCCTCCTCTTGCGCCCACTGCAGATAGCTTTCGATGAAGGGCTCGATCTGCCCGTCCATCACACCTTGGATATTGCCCACGCTGGTGTTGGTACGGTGGTCCTTCACCATCGTATAGGGCTGGAAGACGTAGGAGCGGATCTGGCTGCCCCAAGTGATCTCCTTCTTCTCGATGGCATCCTTCTGGTGCTCCGCCTCCTTCTTCTGGCGGTAGTACTCATAGAGCCGGCTCTTGAGCATCTTGAAGGCGACGTCCTTGTTCATCAGCTGGCTGCGCTCATTCTGGCACTGCACGACGATGCCGCTCTCATAGTGCGTGATCCTGACCGCACTGTCGGTCTTGTTGACGTGCTGACCACCGGCCCCGCCGGCACGATAGGTGTCCAGGCGATAGTCCTCCGGCTTGAGGTCGATCTCGATGGTGTCATCGACGACCGGGGAGGCGTAGACACTGGTGAAGGAGGTGTGGCGTCTCTTCTGTGAATCGAAGGGGCTGATGCGCACCAGACGATGGACCCCGGCCTCCCCCTTGAGGTAGCCGTACGCATATGGGCCGCTGACACGGATGGTGGCGCTCTTGATGCCCCCCTCATCCTCCAAAAGGTCGAGGACCTGGCTCTTGAAGCCGGCGTTCTCACAGTACCGCAGGTACATGCGCAGCAACATGTTGGCCCAGTCGCTCGCCTCGTTGCCCCCGGTCCCGGCGTGGATCGTCAAAAAGCAGTCGTTCTTGTCAAACTTGCCATCGAGCAACGTGGTGAGCTTCAGCTCCCCATACTGCTTCTCCAAGGAGAGGATCTGAGCGTCGATCTGATTCTGTTCATCCTCATTGTCCGGCTCGCCGCTGTAGAGCTCGATAAGATCTTCCATCTCATCGATGGCAGTGATCAACTCCTTCCACGGCTGGTAGGTGTCCTTCAAACCATTGAGCTGTGTGAAGAGCTGCTCGGCCCCCTTGCGGTCGTCCCAGAAGCCCGGTTGCAAGGTCTTTGCCTCGAGCTCGTCGATCTCTTTCTTCAGGCCTTGCGGGTCAAAGACGCCTCCAGACGGTGTAGGCTTCTTCCTTGATGGACTCAAAGAGTGATTTATTCTGAAAATACATAGTGCTGTTCTCCGCTGTTCTTATTTTCGTTCCACCCTGAGGCCCAAGGTAATCTTCTTCTGCTCACCACCCTCCAAGCTGAGGCTCCAGCAGGGCATGAAAAGGGTGTGCAGGTAGATGGTCTCATCACCCACGGTGGTCCGCTCGTCAATGGTATAATCTTCTTTCAATAAGGTAAAGCGACTGTCACACACCAAAGAGAGCATGGTGCTGTTGGGCTCGTCGTGGACCTTGATCGTCTTCACGCCGCTCCTCACCATCTCACCCTCTTGGACGACGCTGCCCTTCTTGCAATCAGCCAGCATGCAGGGGACCGGGAGGGTCTTGGCACAGAGGCTGATGGGAACCTCACAGCCGTAGGTGAAGTTCGCGACATCGTCGGCGAGGTTGGTGAGCGTTATCTCGACGAACACGGTGTTCTGCCGCACCTTGTAGTGTTTGGTGATCTCCAGGCACCCGTTGAGGATCTGCGCATCATCGGCCTTGACCGTGGCTCGGAACTCGGTCGCCTTCCGGTCAAGGACATCGACGCGGTATCGCCTCCGCCCAAGATCGAGGCAGCTGTGGGAATCCCGCTTGTCGTACTCCTCGATGCTGGTCCCCCCTTTGATGATGACGTCGGTGAAGAGACGTCGTTTCTCCCCGCTGCGGGGGGGGTGCAGGCTGCTCTGTGAGACGGCGAGCTCAGAGAGCGGGGCGAAGGCATCGCCGTAGTTGTGGAGCGACGGCAGGTAGGTCAGCTCATCGAGCGAGCCTCCCTTGCTGTCGATGACACAGCTGAGGTTCTTGCTGATGACCAGCTGTTCGTCACTCTCATCGTGGTCATAGTCGGCTGTTTGCACGTAGACGTGGTCATCGAGCGAGGAGAGGATTGAATCGACCTCGCTGATGGTGCGCCACACGAGGGTGCGCACCGAGGGACGGATCATGGAGGCATGGGCATCGTAGAGGAAGGGGGTGGCGACGCTTGCGCGCTGGATCAAGGATTCAAGGCGCCGGCGCACATCCTTGTCCTTCTTGTAGAGGCGGGCATGCTCCACCATCGTCGTATACCGACCGTAGAGGTACGCCACGCTCTCATCGCGGACAAAGAGGTCGTTGATCGTGTACAGCGCTCCGCGCTTTGTGTCATAGCCGTACCAACCGCTCGCCAGATACCCCTTGATGGGCACCTCCTCCTCACCGAGGATCTCTTCGATGGAATCACAGCCGTGGTCGAGCAGCAGGGAGAAGAGCTCCTCCGTCTCCTCGGCTTTGATGCCCCCCTGGACCAATTGGTCGATGTTGACCATCGCCATGAGGAACTCAGGGCGGGTCTGCTGCAGCTCCTTGATGAGGCGCACGAGTGAGGCAAAGGAGAGGGAGCGCGCGCTGTAGTCGCGTACGGCGGCGTTGACCACATCACTGGTCGGGATGATGATCACGCTCTTTCCCATCTCCTGCATCAGGTACGGCCGATCCTGGTGGCCGCTTCCTCCCCCACTCGTCCCCTCCATCGAGGTGATGACCGTCTCCATACAGCAGAGGTTCAGCGTATTGATATAGGAGGGGTTGAAGATCTGCGCATGGCAGAAGTAGTTCTTCGGCCGCTGGCCGAAGCGCTTGCGCAACGCGGTGGTCATCATCTCGATCTGGTTGGAGCGATCCTTGGCGCTGATGAGGCTGAGGATTGGTTGGTGGTAGGAGCCGCCGAGCAGCTCCACTTTCCCGCCCCGACAGAGATCGGCGAGCAGCAGGGAGAGCGGCATATGGGAGGTGTCGAGATACTCGATCAAGCTCATGGGCAAGCTCAATTGGAGCGTCACGTCACGCCGATGGTGCAAGAGCGTCAAGAGTGGCTTTATGGCAACGTCCACCACCCGCTCAAATGCAGATGGTGGAACGCCGTGGGCCAACATGCTGTATGCACCCGTCAGTACTCTCATACACTACCGCTTTCTGATTATCTTTGTCGGACAGGCCTCTGCCGCCTCTGCAATCTGGGCGTGCTCAACCGCCTGGTCGAAGTGGGCCAAGTAATCCTCAACCTTGCATCCCGATTCCGGGAACTTGTTCTCGCAGATCTTGCAGCCGATGCAACCGACGCTGCAGAACTTGCGTACCTGTCCGCCCGGCAACTTGCTGTTGCAGTCGATGGAGTACTCGCTGTCCTCATAGATCATCTGCATGACGTGGGTGGGACAGATCGCCACACACTTCTCGCAGCTGATGCACTTTGCCTCATCGACGACGATGTATCCGTCGCTGTCCAAGCTGATCGCATCGGTCGGGCAGACCTTGATGCAGCTTCCCATCTTGAGGCACCCGTCCTTGCAGGTATTCTCCCCACCGAGGAGGAGGGCGGCGGCATTGCAGTCCATCGGACCGTCGTAGCGGTAGTCCTTAGCGGTGAACTCAACGTTGCCCTTGCACATCACATGGGCGACGAGCCGCCGCTGTTGTCCGCTGTCCTCGACGACCATGCCCATGATGCGGCTGATCGTCTGGGTCAAGGCAGCACCGCCGGGGGCGCAGAGGTTGAGCGGCGCCCCATCCTTGGCGATTGCCGAGGCGTAGGCGTTGCAGCCGGCATAGCCACAGACGCCGCAGTTGACGCCGGGCATGATCGGCTCGAGCTCGAGCAACTTCTCATCCTTCTTGATGGCAAGCTTCTTCTCAGCATAGGAAAGACCGAATCCAAAGATGCCGCCGAGCAGCGCCACCGTTACCAAAGCCAGTAGAATTTCCACGTCTTCACCCCCTATACCAAATGCAGGTTGGTCAACAACGCCTTGTCGAACGCCATGAACGACAGCGCCATCAGACCGGCGGAGATGAAGGCGATCGGCATGCCGCGGAAGGCGCGCCGCACCGGCATGAGGTCGAGCTTTTCGCGGATGTTGCTCATCAACACGATGGCGAGCGTGAAACCGGCACCGGCGGCGAACCCCGCGGTGAAGGACTCCATCACGTTGTAGCTGTTGGTGATGTTGATGATGGCGATGCCGAGGACCGCACAGTTGGTGGTGATCAAGGGAAGGTAGATGCCGAGCGCCTGGTAGAGGGCCGGGCTGATCTTCTGGATGACCATCTCCAAGAGCTGTACCAAACTGGCGATGACCAGGATGAAGGTCAGCGTCTGCAGGTACTCAAGGTGCATCGGGACGAGCAGGAAGTAGTAGACCGCCCAGGCCACCACGCTGGAGGCGGTGGTGACGAAGGTGACCGATACGCCCATGCCGATGGCATTGGCGCTGCTCTTGGAGACCCCGATGAAGGGGCACAGCCCCAAGAACTGGACCAGTATAAAGTTGTTTATGAATACGAATGTCAAGAGAATGGCGATATAACTCATATTACCTATCCTTCTTTCGCGCGCCCGTCCAATCGAAGAACGCCTTCAGATACCCCATCAGGAGCAGGGCCCCTGGGGCCAGGCTCATGACCCGGATCGGGTTGTTGTAGAACCACGGGATCCGGATTACCCCATCGAAGTTCCCCACCGCAAAGAGGGTGATCGTGCCGCTGCCGAGAAGCTCCCGGATCACGGCGATCAACGTCAGGCCGAGGGCGAAGCCGATTGCCATCCCGATGGCATCGAGGACCGAGTCAAGGACGGTGTTGCGCGCGGCAAACGCCTCGGCCCGGCCGAGGATGATGCAGTTGACGACGATCAACGGCAGATAGACACCCAGGGCACTGTAGACGGCGGGCACGAAGGCGTGCATCACCATCTCGATGATGGTCACCAGACTTGCGATGATGACGACATAGGCGGGGATGTGGATGGAATCGGGGATGAAGTTGCGCAGCGCCGAGATCAACAGGTTGCTGAACAACAGGACGAAGAGCACACCGGCCGACATGCCGAGTGCGTTGGAGACTTGTGTCGAGACCCCGAGGGTCGGGCAGAGGCCCAGTACGATGACGAAGACCGGGTTCTCCTTGAAGATACCCTTGGTCAGTTCTTTCCAGTTGATCTTCATAGTGTCCCTCCCAAGTCCTTCACGTAGTCGCTGCCTGCTTTGATCGCCTTGGCGACGGCGGTGAAGGTGACGCTTGAGCCGCTGACCGCTTGGGCATCAGGGGCAGTGAGCATCGCCTTCGATGTCGGAACCGGCTGCTCGCCGCCGGTGTTCTTGAATTTATCCATATACCAACTCTCCTCGGCCTTCTTGCCGAGACCCGGGGTCTCGCTGTGGCTGAGGAGCTGGGCGTACTGCATCACTCCATCGAGGGTGTAGGAGGCGACCAGGGTCAGCTCTCCGCCGTAGCCGGCGCCCTTCAAGCCGAGGATCCATCCCGTGTGCTCCCCTTCCTCACTGAGGGGGATGCGGTAGGTCACAAATCGTTGCTCTTCCACACTCTCTTGCTCACCGATCTCCAATCCTCCGCTCACCGCCTCGAGGGCCTTGAGCCGGCTCTGATGGTCCATCTCTTCGATCACCGGAGCGGTGATGGAGTTGGTAAACGCCAAGAGGAAGGCGGAGACGGCGCAGATGGAGAGGAGGATCAGGGCATAGCGCATATTCTTTTTCATACTTTGCGCTCCTTTGCAAGCGTGCGCTGCTCTCGCGTATCGCCGAACTTGCGGGGGACGATGAAGCGGTCGATCGTCGGGGTAATGACGTTCATCAGGAGGATCGAGACACTCACCGCCTCAGGCATGCCGCCGAAGGCTCTGAAGAGGAAGGTGAAGAAGCCACACCCGACGCCATAGACGATCTGTCCCTTGGCGCTGATCGGGCTGGTGACGTAGTCGGTGGCCATGAAGAGGGCACCGAGCATCAAGCCGCCGGTGAAGAGCGGGGGGAAGAAGCTTCCACCGAAGAGGCCGAGACCGCCGGGGATGCCGCCAAAGATCCAGGAAAAGAGACCTACGCTGGCCAGGTAGGTCACCGGGATATGCCAGGTGATGATCTTGCGCACCAAGAGGTATACACCGCCGATCAAGAGGGCCAACGCACTGATTTCGCCGATGCAGCCGCCGACATTGCCCAAGAAGGAGTCAATCGTATAGGCGTTGAACCCAGTGGCCTGGGCGATCTTTTGTGCAAACGCGGTGGCAGGATACGAGACCTCACTGAGCAACGCATTGGCGTCCATGCCGAGGCTGCCGCCGGAGATCGCCGTCTTGACCACGGAGAGCGGAGTGGCTGATGCGAGGGCATCGGGCATCGCTGAGGCCAAGGTGCGGGGAGTGACGAAACTCGACATCGGGGTGGTGAAGGAGAAGAAGACGAAGATACGCCCGGCCAGGGCGGGGTTCGCCCAGTTGGCGCCGAGGCCGCCGAAGGTCCACTTGGCCACCGCGATGGCGAAGGCGCTGGCGATCACCGGGATGAAGAGCGGCACCGAGGGACTCATGTTCAGAGCCACCAGGAGACCGGTGAGCAACGCCGACCCATCCGAGAGGGTCGATTCGCCGCTGAAGCGTCCGAGGAGGTACTCAACAAGCAGTGCGGTGGCGATCGAGACGATGGTGACCAGCAGGGCCCTGAACCCAAAGACGTAGATACCCCACAGCAGTGCGGGCACCAGGGCGATGCTGACTTGATACATGATGGACGCGGTACTGTTCTTCTCATGCAGGTGCGGAGAGGAAGATACCGTCATAGTCGGTGTATGCATTACTTTTTCCTCCCCAGCTTCTTGCCTGTCTTCATGCCGTGGACGAGTGGAAGGTGGGCGGGGCAGACATAGGCGCAGCATCCGCACTCCTTGCAGTCCATCAGGCTGTTGGCCATCGCCTCAGCATACTGGCCGTTGTCGATGAGGCGATAGAGCTTCGCCGGCACGAGGCCGATGGGACAGGCCGCCACGCAGCGGCCACAGTTGAGGCACGCGGTGGTGACAACCTTTTTTTCACCTGTGAGTGCGAGCAGGCCGCTGAAGCCCTTGGTGAGCGGGGTGTCGGTATCGAAGAAGGAGAAGCCCATCATCGGACCGCCGCTGACCAGTTTCTCAGGCTCAGAGGAGAAGCCGCCGCAGAAGGCGAGAAGGTCACTGACCTTGGTCCCCACCGGGGCGAGGATATTCTTGGGGTTGGCGATGCACTCACCGGTGACGGTGACCACCCGCTCATAGAGCGGTTTCTTCTGCGCCACCGCCTCATAGACCGCGACGCAGGAGCCGATGTTGGCGATGACCGCCCCGACATCGAGGGGGAGCTTGCCGGAGGGAATCTCCCGGTTGAGCAGCGCCTTGAGCAGTTGTTTCTCATCGCCTTGGGGGTACTTGACCTTCAAGCCGACGATCTCGATCGGATACCCCTTCGCCTCCACCACTTCTTTCAGGTGGGCGATGGCATCCTTCTTATTCAACTCGACACCGACGATGACCCGTGGGGCGCGCGTCGCCTTGGCGCAGATCAGGGCGCCCTGCAACGCTTCGTCGGCCCGTTCCATCATCACGCGGTAGTCGGCGGTCAGGTACGGCTCGCACTCCACTCCGTTGATGATGAAGGCATCGATCTTCTTGTCCCGGGGGATGGTGAGCTTCACGTGGGCCGGGAAGGTCGCCCCGCCCATGCCGACAATCCCCATCTCCTTGATGGTAGCCACCAGTTCGGCCTCGGAGAGGGTTCTCCAGTCGACCGCTGGCGCCTCACCCTCCGGTTGTTCACTGTCGGGTGTGATGACCAAGGCATCACAGACGATGCTGTTGGCAAGGGTGACCCGACGGATCTCCTTGACAACCCCGCTGACCGGAGCGTGTACGTCGGCACTGATGAATCCGCTGGCCTCGCCGATCTTCTCTCCTTTGACGACGGTATCCCCTTTTGCCTTCAAGGCCTTCGCGGGGGAACCTAGGTGCTGTGACAGCGCGACGACCAACTCCCCCGGCAGGGGCAGTCGTTCGATTGGCTGCATGCGGCTGAATACCTTCTTGTCATCAGGGTGTACCCCACCCTTCCTGAACGTAGGTACTTTGTGCATCAATGAACGCTCCTTACTTGGTAATTACCAGACAAAGACTGTAAAAAAGTACAAAGACTGTTCTATTATACAGGAATCTTGCTATAATGAAAACCATGAATCGCATTTTTAAATATGCATTCTGGAAGCTGAAACGCAAGAAAGTCTACGCACTGGTCGGCAAGAGCGGAACGGGCAAAAGCTTTCGTTCCAAGCTCGTTGCCCAGAAGTACCACATCGAGTTGATCATCGATGACGGCTTGCTCATCCGCGGCAACCGGATCCTCGCCGGCAAGTCCGCAAAACGCGAGGCGAATGTCCTCGGTGCGGTGCGCACCGCGGTCTTCGACGATGAGGAACACCGCAATGAAACGCGAGAGGCCTTGTCCAAGGAGCGCTACTCCCGCATCTTGATCATCGGCACCAGCGAGAAGATGGTCTACAAGATCGCCGAACGACTTGATTTGCCCCAGCCGGAGCGGCTCTTCCATATCGAGGACATCGCCACCCGGGAGCAGATCGACACGGCGATGCGGATCCGCTATGCCGAAGGCAAGCACGTCATCCCCGTCCCCTCCATCGAGATCACGCGAAACTACCCGCAAATTGTGTACGACACGCTCCGGGTCTTCTCAAAGAAGAAGCGGATCGACCCCCTCAAGAAGAACCGCAACATCGGCTTCGAGAAGACCATCGTGCGCCCCGAGTTCTCCAAATACGGGGAGACGAAGGTCAGTGAAGCCGCCCTCACCCAGATGGTCGCCCACTGCCTCGACGAGTTCGATTCCCAGATCAAGGTGAAGCGGGTCAAGGTGGACCAACGCAGTGAAGGGTATGCGCTGACGGTGACGCTGCGTACCCCGATGCAGCACCAGATCTCCACGACCTTGCGCGAACTGCAGGAGTACATCGCCGACAGCTTGGAAAAGTACGGCTCGATCTTCGTCCACAGCGTCCATATCGAGATCGAGGAGTGGGGCTAGAGGTCGTGGACCTCTGCGCTGGTCGTCGCAGCGGCCTGCTCGACCGCCTGGACCGGTTTCTTCCCCTTCGCCCCCCCACTCGTGCCCCGTCTCCGTTTCTTACCAGGCGTGCCCTCTCTCCGCCCTGCGGGAGCGTTCTTGCGCGGCGGTCGGGCCGCCGGCCTTGGTGGGCGTACACAGTTGCGCGGGGTCTTGAAGCCACGCTCGTTGAGCAGGCGTTCACTTGCCAGCTCCACATCGTAGTTGGGTGGGGTCATCGGGCTGACGAGCACCTTGATCTGCCGGAAGGTCTCCTTGAAGCGCTGCTCGGCGCTGAGCTGTTCAGCGGTGAAGACGATCAGGGGGTCGACGAGGGCCGATATCATGTCGGCGAGGACCACCTCGGGACCTTTGTTCATCTTGGCGGCCATGACCCGTTCATCGAGGTCGGCGAGGTTTGCCTGCACCTGTGCGTAGTCGCTGTAGATCGAGAAGGCGGGCAGGATGAACGGCAAGAGCTTATAACGTTTCAATTCGTTGATGATCGGCCGGCTATGACCGCTGGCGAGGATCTTGTTCACCTCCTCGGTGAGACGACTGGTCGAGACACGACCGAGTTCAGCGTTGTACTTCTTGATGGCCACCTTGATGTTCATCCTGAGGGTGAAGCCGGTCATCACCGAGTATTTGATGGCCCGGATCATCCGCACCGGATCCTCGACGAAGCTCTCGTCGACGGGGATGACGGAGCTGATGCGCCGCTTCTTGAAATCCTCCATCGCCCCGTTGAAGTCCAAGAGTTGGCCGTTCGAGGGATCGTAGTAGCAGCTGTTGATGGAGAAGTCCCGCCGCTTGGCATCCTGGTCGATGGAACCGAAGACGTTGTTGTTCCCCTCCTCCACCTCCTCGCCGCTGCGGAAGGTGGAGACCTCCAGGATCTTGTCCCGGAAGACCAGGTGCACGAGCTTGAAGCGCTTGCCGATGATGCGGGCGTTGTAGAAGAGGCGTTGGATCTGGCGCGGGGAGGCGCTGGTGGCGATGTCGAAGTCCTTGGGGATGATGCCCAAGAGCAGGTCACGCACCGCTCCACCGACAAGATATGCCTCCGCGCCGCTGTTCTGCAGCTTCCGGATCGCCCACAGGGCGTCACGGTCGATGGTATGGGTTTGGATTTTATGTTCGCTTTGGGTGTAGATGGTGGCAATGGGGACGGTCTTGCCGTGCTCGTCTTGTTTGTATCGTATCAGCATATCGCTCTCAGTGGTGGAATACCGGTGGTGGTCGCTGACCTGTATTGCAGGACAGGCGCGATTCATTATACACTCTTTGTACACCATCGTCGGTAAAAACACAACAGGAGCAAGAGAGCATGGGTGCGCAAGACAAGGCAAAGACAATCATACAGCCACGACTACTGAAGGGGTTCAGGGACTCCCTTCCCGCATCTGAAATTCCCAAAAAAGCGATCATCGCGAAGCTTGAGGCCCTCTTCTCTTCGTACGGGTTCGTCCCCATCGATACCCCGGCCCTCGAATACACCGAGGTGCTGCTCGGCAAGGGAGGGGGGGAGACGGACAAGCAGATCTTCCACTTCGCCGACAATGGCGGGCGTGACGTGGCGATGCGCTTCGACCTCACCGTCCCCTTCGCCCGCTTCATGGCGCTCCACCTCAACGAGCTCACCCTCCCCTTCAAGCGCTACCACATCAACAAGGTGTGGCGGGGGGAGAATCCCCAGAAGGGGCGCTACCGGGAGTTCATCCAGTGTGATTTCGACATCGTCGGGGCGGACAACAGTGAAGCCGACTACGAGATCCTCAGCGTGATGGCCGCCTCCTTCGCCATGATGGGGGTGGAGGGAGTGCGCTTCCACCTCGCCCACCGCGGCCTCTTCTCCCAGATGCTCACCCACCTCGGCATCGGGCAGCACAATACCGAGATCCTGCGCACCGTCGACAAACTGCGCAAGATCGGCCGCGATGAGGTGAAGGCCCAGCTCATCGAACTGCTCGATTCACCGGAGCAGGCGGAGGCGATCCTCAGCTACATCGATAAGGAGAACCCGGACGAGAGCTTCTTGACCACCCTCTCCCGCCTCGAGGCGCTCGGTGGAGGCGAGAGCGAGCACAGCAGGCGCATGCGCACCATCTACTCCCATCTCGTCTCGGCCGGCATCAGTGACCACTTCATCCTGGACCCCTCCATCACCCGGGGCCTCGACTACTACACCGGCCTCGTCTATGAGACCTTCCTCGATGCGCTGCCCCACTACGGCTCGGTCTGCAGCGGCGGTCGCTACAACGACTTGGCCGGTCTCTACACCAAGGAGCATCTGCCCGGTGTCGGCTCCTCCATCGGCCTCGACCGCTTGATGAGCGCCCTTGAAGAGCTGGACAGCCCCATCACCCGCGCGGGATCGGCCGCCGATGTCGCGATCCTCAATGTCCAGGGCCACCATGCACAGTGCGACCGCGCCGCACGGATTTTGCGCGAAGAGGGCCTGTCGGTCAGTGTCTACTTGGTAGAGAAGAAGATCGGCGCCCAATACAAGTGGGCCGAAGCCCAGGCGATACGCTATGCCCTGCTCCCCGAAGAGGGGGGAACCTTCACGTTGAAGGAGCTTGGGGGCACAGAGAGCTGGCAACAGCTCAGTGCCGGGGATGTGTCCACCATCATCAGAAAGGAACAAATTTGAAAGATTTCACTCAATTGCCTGTCTATCAACATAGACAGGATATCCTCGATGCCCTGGCTCAACACCAGGTCATCATCGTAGAGAGTCCCACCGGAAGCGGAAAGACCACCCAGATCCCCTTGATCCTCCACGAAGCCGGGTACGGCGATGAAGCGATCATCGGGGTCACCCAACCAAGACGGATCGCCACCCTCTCGGTCAGCGATTTCATCAAGCGACAAATCAAGGACGAGGACGGCCTCGTCGGCTACAAGATGCGCTTTGAGGACACCACCGTGCCCTCCACCCGCATCAAGGTGATGACCGACGGCATCCTGCTCATGGAGCTGAAGGCCGACCCGTTGCTCTCCGCCTACTCGGTGATGTTGATCGATGAAGCGCACGAACGCTCGCTCAACATCGACTTCATCCTCGGCCTGCTCAAGCACATCATCACAGAGCGCCCTGAGTTCAAGGTCATCATCTCCAGCGCCACCATCAACACCAAGGTCTTCTCCCGCTTCTTCGACGGCGCCCCGATCATCAGCATCGACGCCCACGTCTACCCGGTGGAGGTCTTCTACCGCCCCTTGGAGCGGGAGAACCTGGAGAACCAGGTCGATGCCATCGTCTCCATCGTGAAGGCGGAAGCCAAGAAGAAGAGCGGGGACATCCTCGTCTTCATGAGCGGTGAGTTCGACATCACCGTCACCGTCGCCGCCCTCATCGCCGCCGACCCACAGAACAAGCTGGAGATCTACCCGCTCTTCGGGAGGCTGAGCAAAGAGGAGCAAGAGTCGGTCTTCAACGAGACGGCGCAAGGCAAGACCAAGGTGGTGGTCGCCACCAACATCGCCGAGACCTCGGTGACCATCGACGGCATCACCACGGTCATCGACTGCGGCATCGCCAAGGTGAACTTCTACAACCAGAAGGACTTCACCTCAAGCCTGGTCCCGCTGCCCATCAGCCGCTCCAGCTGTGAGCAGCGCAAGGGACGGGCGGGCAGGACCGCCGCCGGCCAATGCTACCGCCTCTACAGCGAACAGGACTACAAGAGCCGCTCCTCCTACGGGACGGAGGAGATCCTCCGCACCGACCTCAGCGAGGTCGTCATGCGGATGAGCGACCTCTCCATCTACGACTATGAGCGCTTCCCGTTCATCACCCGCCCGCGCGACAGCGCCATCAAAAGCGCCGAGGAGACCCTGCGCTTCATCGGTGCCATCGACGAACAGCGTCGCCTCACCACCATCGGGCAGATGATGAGCCGCTTCCCCCTCCTCCCCCGCCATGCCCGGGTCATCGTCGAGGCGATGATGGACCATCCCGATGTCCTCAGTGAGGTGCTCATCGCCATCTCCTTCCTCTCCACCAAGACCCCCTTCCTCCTCGTCCCCGGCGAAGAGGAGGCGAGCCGCGCCGCTCAGCGGCGCTTCAACACCAGCCAGTACGGTGACTTTGTCAGTTATCTCAACGTCTTCGAGCAGTACACGGCCAACAGCGGCAAGGAAGCCAAGCAGAAGTTCTGTACCCGGAACTACCTCGACTACCAGGGGATGCAGGAGATCGTCCACGTCAACGAACAGCTCGGGGAAATCTGCGGTGATATCGGCTTCCCGCTCTCCAGCGGCGGCTCGATCAGGGAGTATCTCTGCTGCATCGCCAGCGGGTTGCTGCAATATGTCTGCATCCGAAGCCGCGCCGCCATGTACAAGAGCCTGACGGCCGACCAGGTCTACATCCATCCCGGCTCCTCATACTTCAAGACCCCGCCGCAATTCATCATAGCCGGTGAAATCGTGCAGACGAGCCGCCTCTACGCCCGCAGCGTCAGCCCGCTTGAGCGGGAGTGGCTCTCTGATATCTCGCCGGACTTGTATGGCCAGCTCTCTTCGCTCTCCAAGGGGGCGCGCACCCAGGAGCGTGCAGAGGAGAAGAAGGAGAAGAAGGGACGGGCCAAAGAGACACCGGTGCAGCAGAAGGGGACGGTGGTCGTCTATGACCGCAGCTACCCGACTGAGGAATCGGGCACCAAGAAGAAGCAGAAACGGGTCGCCATCATCCCGCTCGAAGATCTTCCCGTCCTCTACAAGATCAACGAGAAGGCGCCGCGCAGGCCCAAGAATTTCCCCGCGAGCCTCCTCTGGCGCGGTTTCTACATCCACTACGGCGATACGTTCTCCTCGATTCTCGAACTCAATGGAAAGCTGAGACCCGACCGAGGGATCCTCGATAATCCGCCATCGGGCACCTACACCATCGACGACGGAGAGCGCCTCTTCGATAACTTGGAGTGGATCCTTGCCTTCACCAAGAGCAAGCGCGAACGGCGCCAGCTCTTCTTCATCGAGCTGACCGAGAGTGGCGGAAACTTCCGGTTCTCGGCGAACCGGGACTGCCACGACGCACTCGACACCTCGCTCTATACGCTTTTGCAACTCACCGATGCGCTTGAACAGGCAGGCAACCGTGTCCTTTCCAAGCGGGTCGGGAAGGTCTATGCACGGCTCTTGAAACTGGTGGATTGATCAGAAGGTCGGCTTGGCGATGACCAGCTGTTGGATCAGGGCCGTGTCGAGCGTCTTGAGTACCCCGCTCCCCTGCCCTTCGAGCAGGACGAAGAGGAGCTTGCCGTCCAGACGCTTCTTGTCCTTCATAAGGTGCTCGCGGTAGCTGATCCAATCCCCCCGACCGATTCGGTAGTCAACGTCGTAGCCGTAGGAGCGGAAGAGCTTGAGCGCCCCATCGGCCCAAGAGCGGTCCGTGATGCCGAGGCTCACCCCCGCCTCCAAGGCGCGGCAGCACCCCCAGGCGACGGCCGATCCGTGGCTGAAGGTACCGAAGTGGAAGGTCGACTCCAGGGCATGGCCGAAGGTGTGACCGAGGTTGAGCATCTGTCGGATGCCGAGCTGCTCGGTGGGATCCTGCTCGATATACTCCAACTTCACCCGCAGCGAGAGCTCGACCATCAGGTCGAGGATCTTCGCGTCGCGGCTGAGGATCTCGTTTTTGTAGGTGACCACGAAGTGGTAGAGGCGGTCGTCGCTGCTGAGGAGGGCATGCTTGAGCACCTCGCCGAGGCCGTTGAGATACTCGCGCTCGTTGAGGGTGTGCAGGACATCGGTGCTGATGAGGACCTCGCGTGCCGGATAGAAGGAGCCGACGATGTTCTTCACCCCCCGGTAATCGATGGCGGTCTTTCCCCCCAGGGAGGCATCGACCATCGCCAGCAGCGTGGTGGGCACCAACGTCAGTGTGCACCCGCGCATATAGACCGAAGCGGCGAAGCCGGCCAAGTCACAGACCACCCCACCACCGAAGCCGATGATGCGCCCATCACGGGCAAGCCCCTCTTCGAGGGCCGTGGAGATGATTCGCTCAAGCGAGGCGAAATTCTTCTGGCTCTCCCCGCTCTCCAATACCACATGGGAGGGGGGAAGCTGCTTGAAGAGCTTGGCGGTATTGGTGTCGAAAATCCACAATACCGAGCGACCGTAACTACCCAAGTGGGTTGAAAGGTCTTTTAATCCATCGGCGAGGAGGACGGTGCTCTCGATATTATTGGCAAGGCGAGCCGTCAACAGCGTTCTCATATGCTCTTTATACCGTACTGGGCCTGCTTGTACAAGGAGGTTCCGCTTGCATAAAACCCCTCATTATCGCACAATGGGGAGCATGCAGATGAGCGGGTATTTTGACAATGCTGCGACGACTGTACCATCGCAGGCTGCCCTCCAAACCTACCGAGAGGTCGCTCTCTCCTTTCCTGCCAACCCCTCCTCCTCGCACAGCGAAGGGAGGAAGGCCGCCCGCCTGCTACAGGATCTGCGACAGCAGACGGCTGCCCTGCTCAAGGTCGACGCCGCTTCCATCACCTTCACCGCCGGGGCCACCGAGGCCAACGGCATCATCCTCTCCAGCCTACTGTGGAAACAACGAGCCGACCACGTCCTCTTCAGCGGGATCGAACACTCCTCCATCCTCCAATGGAATCGCCTGCTCACCCAGGCCGGCTGGGATGTCTCCACCATCGACGCTCCCGGAGCCCTGATAGAAGCCTCTGGAGTCGAAGGGGCCCTCAATGAGCGCACCCGCCTCGCCGCCATCATGCTGGTCAACAACACCATGGGCACCATCCAGCCCATCAAGGAGATCGTGCAGGCGGTCCGCCGCTTCGAGCGGCGATCGGAGACCCAACCGATCCACATCCACTGTGATGCCACCCAAGCGCTCGGCAAGATCGATTTCGACCTTCAAGCGCTCGGTGTCGACAGCGCCTCCTTCAGCGCCCACAAGTTCCACGGACCGCGGGGGGTGGGCATCCTCTACAATACCCGGGCCAACATCGAGGCGCTCAGCCGCGGCGGAGGACAGGAGCGCGGCCTGCGCGGTGGCACCGAGAACCTGCCGGCCATCGCGGCGATGGTCACGGCCCTCACCGAGGCGATGGAAGGACTCGAGACGCACAGAGCCCACGTCTCCTC
>LVBF01000051.1 GCA_001604325.1 Spirochaetales bacterium Spiro_04 | reverse complement strand
CGGTGAGCATGAAGCCATCCGTCCTGACCACACGCAGTGGGAGATCATCGTCCAGAGAGATGAAAAGCCCCCCGCACTGCGGGGGGGCCGAGAGCGCCCAACGGGAGTCGAACCCGCTTCTTCAGCTTGGAAGGCTGAGGTAATACCATTATACGATAGGCGCCTGTGGTGTACCTTTCTGTATATAGAACATTCAGGGGTCGTTCGTCAAGGGCTTCATTCTTGACAGGCGGTGGATTCAATTGCTACAACCGTGCTACGATAGGAGTGCGAGGAGTAACAATGGGACAGCGTGGAGAGGTTTTTTCAACGAGGATGGTCAAGAACGACCGTACCTATTTCTTTAATGTAAAAGAGAACATCTATGGGGACATGTTCCTCAATATCGTCGAGAGCAAGGGAACGATGGACAGTGACAAGTTCATCCGCCAGTCGATCGTCATCTATCAGGAAGACCTCGGGGAGTTTCTCAAGGAGCTACAGAAGTCTCTGGACTACATCAAGCAGAACCGCTAGAAGAGCTCGCCTTGGAGGATGGAGAAGCTTCGGCGGTGGATTGGTGAAAGTCCATAGGTGAGGCAGAGTCTTCGATGCTCCAATGTGGGGTACCCCTTGTGCCGATCGAAGCCATAGAGCGGCCATTTTTCGTTGCAGAGGCACATGATCCGATCACGATATTGTTTTGCCAGGATTGAAGCTGCCATGATGGCGGGGACGGTGGCATCGCCTTTGACGACCGTCTCGGTGGGGCAGTCGAGGTCGGGGGCCGTGTTGCCGTCGACGAGCGCCAGCGTGATGGCAGTCGTCTGCTTCACCTTGTCATAGGCGCGCTGCATGGCCAGCATCGAGGCCCTGAGGATGTTGAGACGGTCGATCTCCTGGGCGCTGGCCAACCCCACGGCGTAGGCGAGGGCCTCCTCCTTGATCAACGCTTCCAGCACGCTTCGTTTCTTTTCGCTCAGTTTCTTGGAGTCATTGAGCAGATGGACGGGAAAATCGGCTCTGAGGACGACACAGGCGGCGACGACCGGTCCGGCGAGCGGACCACGCCCCGCCTCATCCAATCCACAGATTTGAGCGATCTGCTGTTGCACTTCTTCCTCTCCTCTGTTTCATGCTATAGTTGGCCATACTACTGCGTCAAGCAAGGTGAGGGTACGTCTTGTTTCTAAAAAGTCTGGAAATCTACGGATTCAAATCATTTGCCGACAAGGTGAAGCTTGACTTCTCCAGTGGCATCACCAGTCTCTTGGGCCCGAACGGCTGTGGCAAGAGCAATATCGTCGATGCCATCAAGTGGGTGCTTGGGGAGCAGTCCACCAAGACGCTCCGGGCCGGGCGGATGGAAGATGTCATCTTCAACGGCACCGACTCGAGAAAACCGCTCCAGGTGGCCGAGGTGACCCTCGTCCTCTCCAACGAAGAGCGGCACCTGCCCATCGACGAGGCGGAGGTTGAGCTCAAGCGTCGGATCTTCCGCAGCGGTGAGAGCGAGTATTACCTCAATAGAAACCGGGTGTTGCTGCGCAATATCCGTGAGCTCTTCTTCGATACCGGGGTAGGAAAGAGCGCCTATTCCATCATGGAACAGGGGAAGATCGACCAGATCCTCTCCTCGAGGCCCGAGGATAGACGCTACATCTTCGAGGAAGCGGCCGGCATCTCCCGCTTCAAGGCCGAGAGCCTGGAGGCTGAACGCAAGCTGGTGCGCACCGATGAGAACATCGTCCAAGTCGAGACGGTCCTCAAGGAGGTGAAGCGCAGCTACGAGACAAAGAAGACCCAAGCGGCCAAAGCCGCCAGCTATCGCGAGCTCAAGCGACAGCAGTTCGCCCTCGAGGTCGATGTCCAGCTCTCCACCTTGCAGAGCTACTTGCTGCTCAAAGAGCAGAAGATTGCATTACAGGAGCAGACGGCGAAGGATTACGATGCCAAGCGCGCCGACCTCTCCGGCTTTGAAGAGGTCATCGAGATGCTCCAGACCCAGATGAAGGAGCACGGAGCGGACCGTATCCACATCCAAACCGAGATCGAACGCCTCAACGAGTCCAACAAGGGCAAGGGGGAGAAGCTGCAGATCCTCTCCTCCCGCCTCCAGGACTTCCTCCTGCAAAAAGATCGGAGCCTGAATTCCGCATCGCTCATCCTCGAGCGCATCGAGCGTGATCGAAGCGAAAGCGATGAGCGGCACGCCGAGATGCTCTCCTCCAAAGAGGCCATCGAGTCGTTGAGAGGTGAGATCGTCAAGAACGAGCGGGCCGCCGAGCGCATCAGGGTCACCATCGGGGAGCAGAACGATGAAATCGTCCGTCTGGAAGGGGAGACCGTCTCCCTCGAGGCGGAGATCGACGAGCTGTCACAGGCGATCAAGGAGCTCGGGGATGTCATCGTCGTCCAACTGGAGGAGAAACTCAAGGAGAGCGGCTACAACCTCTCTCGCAAGGAGGAGGCGCGCACCTCGCTCTACGGGGCCATCGAGGCGTTGGCCCGCAGCATCGAGGAGCAGCGGCTCTTCCTCTCCCGGCTCAAGGAAGCCGACCTCTCCTCCCTGGACCTTTTGGAGCGTGAGCTCTCCTTCTGGGAAGGTACGGGCGCCGCGGTTGATCGCATCAGGGAACTGGTGGGCTCCTATGAGGCGATGCTCCCCACCTTCATCGACGACCTCATCTCCCCCGAGGGGATCATCAGCGAGAAACGAAGAAGCGATGAGAAGATGGTCGCGCTGCGCCGGCAGACGGTCACCAACCGGGAGCGGGTGCGCAGCCTGCGGGAGGAGAACGAGAGCCTGGCCGTCGACCTTGAGAGCGCGATGGCCCGCATCGCGGACCAGCGGGTCGCCTCCCAGCAACTCGAGGCGCAACGGGAAGCAGCACAGAGCATGATCGCCCAGCTGCAGCGCAACATCACCGAGCAGGAGTACCAGCATAAGGACGCCCTCTCGGTTGCAAGCGGGGCCGAGGAGCGGATTTGGGAGACGCAGGAGGACATCAGGGCGGTGGAGGTCGAGATCGAAGAGACCAAGGAACGGATCGCCCAGTACAACGATGACCTCCGCTCCTTGATCGTCGTCATCGACTCACTGAGCGAGGAGATCAGACAGAAGGTCGACCAGAAGGGGGTCAACTTCGATGAGCTGCAGAACCTGAGGACCGAGCGGGAGAAGCTGATCCTCCACATCGAGCAGCTCGATGAGAACATCGCCAACATCTTCACCAATTTCTTCGATGAGTACGGCAAGAGCCTGAAGGAGTACGAGGGGAGGCTTCAGGAGCCCATCGAGGAGCTCCCCATCATCCGTGCCCGCCTCGATGATGTCCGGCGCCAAGTCAACGGCATGGGCTACATCAACCAGATGGCCGAGGAGGAGTTCGCCGAGGTCAAGGAGCAACACGACTTCTTGACCAAGCAGCTCGGTGACCTCATGAAGGCCAAGGCGGACCTCGATGAGGTGGTGACCAAGATCAAGAGTGAGAGCGAGGAGCTCTTCTTGGCCAGCTACCGACAGATCTCACAGAACTTCCAGGCGATGTTCCGTCGCCTCTTCGGCGGGGGGAGGGCCGAGCTCTCGCTCAGCGATCCGGAGAACGTGCTGGAGAGCGGCATCGACATCCTCGCCCAGCCGCCGGGCAAGAAGCTGACCCACCTGACCCTGCTCAGCGGCGGGGAGCGCTCGATGACGGCGGTGGCGCTGCTCTTCGCCACCTACCAGGTCAAGCCGTCCCCCTTCTGCGTGCTCGATGAGATCGACGCGGCCTTGGACGACCGGAACATCGGCTACTTCCTCGCGGTCCTCGAGGAGTTCGCCCAGAAGAGCCAGTTCATCATCATCACGCACAACAAGCATACCGTGATGGGCAGCCAGACGCTCTTGGGCGTCACCCAGATGGAACCGGGCGTCTCGACGATGGTCAGCTACAAGATCGGTCACCTTGAAGGCGGTGATGTGATTCTCAATGAAGAGAGCGAGGCGGTCGAGTTCGATGCTGAGGGGCGGCGGGTCACTCCTTCTTGACAGGCCGCGCGCTCTTCGGTATAAGGTATGACTTGGGCCGATGCCATGATAGAGAAGGGTAATGTTTGATTCAATAAGCGATAAGTTCTCCTCCATCCTCAGAACCTTGGGTGGAAAGTCCAAGATAACAGAGAAGAATATCCAGGATGCCGTCGAAGAGATCAAGATGGCGCTCCTGGACGCCGACGTGAATCTTAGGGTCGTGCGCCGTTTCGTCAATGCGACGATGGAGGAGGCCCTCGGCGAGAAGGTCCTCAAGGCCGTCGATCCCTCCCAGCAGTTCGTCAAGATCGTCCATGACCGGATGGTCGGCCTGCTCGGGGATGAGGAGAGCCAGAAGCTCAACCTCCGTGGCCCCGATGTGACCACCACCATCTTGATGATGGGCCTGCAGGGCAGTGGAAAGACCACCACGGCCGCCAAGCTCGCCCTCCGGCTCAAGAAGGAGGGGCGTCGCGTCCTCCTCGTCGCCGCCGACCTGGTCAGGCCCGCCGCGATCCTGCAGCTGCAGATCCTCGGTGAGGCGGTCGGCGTGCCGGTCTTCGTCATGGAGGGGGAGAAGGACCCCGCCAAGGTGGCCAAGGCCGCCCTCGCCAAGGCGAAGAAGGACCAGTTCAACACCCTCATCGTCGACACCAGCGGACGCATGCACCTCGACGAAGAGCTCATGGATGAGATCGTGCGGGTGCGCGATGTGCTGCGCCCCGATGAGACGCTCTTCGTCGCCGATGCGATGACGGGACAGAATGCCGTCACCATCGCGGCCGAGTTCGAGGCGAAGGTCGGCATCAGTGGGGTGGTGCTCTCCAAGTTCGACAGTGATACCCGTGGTGGGGCCGCCCTCTCACTGCGCTCGGTGGTGGGCAAGCCCATCAAGTTCATCGGTGTGGGGGAGAAGGTCGAGGACCTCGAGCCGTTCTATGCCGACCGGATCGCCAGCCGGATCCTCGGCATGGGTGATATCGTCACCCTGGTGGAGAAGGCGCAGGAGGTCTATGACGAGAAAGAAGCCCTCAAGATGCAGGAGAAGATGGCGAAGAACACCTTCGACCTGCAGGACTACCTCGACCAGCTCAACTCGATGGATAAGATGGGGAGCCTTGAGCAGCTCATCGACATGATTCCCGGGGCGAAGGGGCAGGTGAGTGAGGATGACATCGACCAGGCGGAGATGCGGCGGGAGAAGGCGATCATCCTGTCGATGACCTATGCTGAACGGGCAAATTACCGTATACTTGGTCCGACCAGGAGAAAACGGGTCGCCATGGGCAGCGGCACGACGGTCAGCGATGTGAATCGCCTGATCAAGAAGTTTGAAAAAATGCGGCTTACGATGCGTAAGTTGACAAAAAATAAGAAGTACCAGGCTGCAATGCTGAAACAGATGGGCATGTAGAGTTGAATTCGCAGGAGGAATTGACATGAGCGTACGCATACGATTGAAGAGATTCGGCAGTAAGAAGAGACCAGACTACCGCATCGTGGTGATGGACAGCAGGACCAAGGCGCAGGGCAGGACCCTCGACGAGGTTGGCCAATACCATCCCCTCGCGGAGAAAGAGCAACAAATCATTCTCAAGGAAGACAAGATCAAGGAGTGGCTCGCCAAGGGTGCACAGCCCAGCGACACTGTCCGCAGTCTTCTCAACAAGGGTGGGGTGCAGGTAGTCAGAACCACCGAGCAGTGATCGGGGGTATGGCGTGGAAAAAGAGTTGGTAGAATATATCGTCAAATCGCTGGTCGATGTCCCCGACGAAGTCTCCATCAGTGTGGTCGAGGGCGAGAAGTCCACGATCCTGGAGCTCAAGGTGGCCAGTGAGGACGTAGGCAAGGTGATCGGCAAGCAAGGCCGGATCGCCAAAGCCATCCGGACGATCCTCAGTGCCAGCGCCACCAAGAGTGGCAAGCGGGCAGTGTTGGAGATCCTGGACTGAACTCATGGACGAGCCTCTGATCTGGACCGCGACGATTCGTCGCCCGTTCGGCGTCGAAGGGGAGGTCAAGGTCCATACGCACAACGAGGATTTCAGCCACCTTGCAAAGCTCAAGGTGGCTTTGGTGCGTGCAAAGGATGGCACGGTCAGAGAGCTCGAGATCACGGGCTATCGGGTCGTCGGGGGCCAGCCCCTCTTGCGCTTCGTCGGCTATGAGAGCCCGGAAAAAGCCCGGGAGCTCAACGGTATGCACCTCTTGGTCGCGCGTAGCCAGGCCTCCCCGCTGAAGAAGGGGGAGTTCTACACCGCCGACTTGATCGGCTGTGCCGTGATGCATGAGGGAGAGCGGCTCGGGGAGGTGGTGAGCACCGTCGACGGGCCGCAGGCCCTGCTCTTGGAGATCAAGGGAGCTGATGACACGCTCTCCTTGGTGCCGTTCCTCGACCACTATACCGGGGCGGTCGACATCGAGGCAAAGACCATCGAGTTGCTGACGCCGTGGGTACTGGCATGAAGATCACGATCCTCACCCTCTTTCCCGAGATGGTCGAGAGCTTCTTCACCAGCTCGATCATGAAGCGGGCCGTGGAGCGTGGCTTGGTCGACTACCAGATCGTCAACTGGCGATCCTTCGCCGAAGATCGCCACCAGAGCTGTGACGATGTCCCCTACGGTGGGGGCGCCGGCATGGTCATCAGTTGTGAGCCGATCTTCAAGGCGCTCAATGCGATTGGCGCCAAAGAGAAGCGGGTGATCTACCCCTCGCCGTCCGGCAGATCCTTCGACCAGGAGTATGCGCGTGCGCTCAGAAGCGAGGAGGAGTTGATCTTCATCTGCGGCCACTACGAGGGGTTGGACCAGCGGATCATCGACGAGTTCGTCGACGACGAGATCTCGATCGGCGATTATGTGATCAGCAGCGGGGAGGTGGCCACCTTGGTCATCATCGATGCGCTCTACCGGCTCATCGATGGGGTGATCACCCCCGATTCGCTCTCTGAGGAGAGCTTTGAGGGGGGACTCTTGGAATACCCTCAATACACAAGGCCCGAGACCTATTGTGCAAAGTCCGTCCCTGATGTATTATTGGGCGGTCATCATGCCAAGATAGAGCAGTGGCGACTACAAAAACGGCTTGAGCGGTCAATGGAACGACGGCCGGACTTGCTGGATGAGGCGAATCTTGACGCCGCCGGCAGAAAAATATTGAACGCATTGATAGAAAAGGGTGCGAAGGGGACTGTTGACGATGGACGTACTGAGAGCTATTGAGTCACAACAGATGAAAGAAAATGCTGAGAACTTCAGCGTTGGAGATACCGTAAAGGTCTTTTTCAAGATTGTTGAAGGAGCCACCGAGCGCATCCAGGTGTTCGAGGGCTTGGTCATCGCCAAGAACAACGGCGGGATTCGTCGCACCTTCACCGTACGAAAGATTTCCTATGGTGTGGGCGTTGAGCGTATCTTCCCGCTGCACTCTCCCCGGGTGGAGAGCGTCGAGGTGGTGCGTCGCGGTCGGGTGCGCAGGGCCAAGCTCTACTACATCCGCGACAAGGTGGGCAAGAAGGCGAAGGTCAAGGAGCTCATCCGCAAGAAGAACGCCTGAGGCGCATCGCATTGAGGCAGGGGGACGGGACACCGTCCCCTTCATCATGCTTGCCTGCTCGTGACAAACACAGTAGGCTGAGAGGGTGAGGTGCACATGGAACAAGAGAAAAAAGAGAAGCGCCAACGCAAACGGGGGGACAAGCGGTCTCGCCAGAAGCGGAAGACCAAGCAAAGCCCGGGTGAAACCCAGAAGGGAGCAAGCAGCCTGTTGCCCAAGGTACGGGTGGGGACCCATCAAAGCAGTCTCCCCCCGGTGACGGTGAAGAGAGTCGTCGAGCCGGAGGATACCTGTGTACTGTGCCAAAAGCCGATCGATCTCATCGCAAGTGCGCTCTCCTGTCCCCAGGGCGGCTATGCCCACTTCGATTGTGTCCTCGCTCACCTGAGCCAAGAACGAAAACTCGGCGAAGGGCAGAAGATCAGCTATATTGGACGCGGGAGCTTCGCCGTGGTGCATGAGGAGGCGGATGGATCCTTCACCTTCCTTGAGCGTATCGCGTGGGAGAACGCAGAGGCCTTCGATGCGATGAAGAAGTATGTGGAGGCGAACAAATCATGAGCGACAACAACAGGACGGCGATGCTGCCGGGCTCCTTCGATCCCCCGACGAACGGCCATATCGACATCATCGAGCGCAGCGCGACCCTCTTTGAAAAGCTCTATGTGGTCGTCGCCGACAACGTACAGAAGATGCCGCTCTTCACCCCCGTCGAGCGCATGGAGATGTTGCGTACGATCCTCTCCGATCACAAGAACATCGAGGTGGTCAGCTATCGCGGGCTCGTCGTCGACTTCGCCCGCGCCCATGGGGTGGGGGTGATGATCAGGGGAGTGCGGGCCTTGGTGGATTTCGGCTATGAGTTCGAGCTGGCCATGACCAACAAGCAGCTGAACCCCGACCTCGAGGTGCTCTTCATGCCAACCAGCCCCCAGTATTTCCAGCTGCGCTCGAGCGCCATCAAGGAGATGGCGGCCTATGGTGCGGACATCAGCCCGATGGTTCCCCCGCTCGTCGTCGAGATGATGAGAAAGCGAATCAAGTTGTTGACGCTTTAGGCCTTTTCCGTTATTCTTCAGAGCGTGTCAAAATTTCGTGTAGTGTAAAAGGATTAGAACAATGGCAACACCTAAATACAAAACTTCGAAAGCACGGGCAGCAAGCCGCAAGGCAGCCAACATGAAGCTGGCCATGCCCACCCTTTCTCGATGTTCTACCTGTGGAAATATGGTTCTGCCTCACCGGGTATGCCCCAAGTGCGGCTTCTATCGTGGTGAGCAGATTTTCGAGATGCAGGACAAGTAAGCAAGATTTCAGGAGCACACTATGGATAGCAAAGATGTATTTGAGAAAGTGAAGGCGTTGATCGCTGAGAAGCTTGATGTCCAAGAGAGCAAGATCACCATGGATGCATCCTTCCGTAAGGACCTTGGCGCCGATAGTCTGGATACCTACGAGTTGGTGTACGCCATCGAAGAAGAGCTCGGCGTCTCCATTCCCGATGACAAGGCAAACGAGTTCGAGACCGTAAAGGATGCGGTAGACTTCCTCGCAACCCAGCTCTAAGCGATACGCCATGGAGAGCAATCTCAAAGACAGTGCTCCCGTCCTCTCACGCAAACGAGAGCGGGAGCTTGTTGTTTTCATCAAGGGGCACAACGTACCCATCACCGACCTCTCGCTGCTCAACCTCGCCTTCACCCACCGCTCCTACGCCAACGAGTGCAGTGAAACGGTGGGCAACAACGAGCGCCTTGAGTTCCTCGGTGACTCGGTGCTCGGCATCGCGGTCGCCGATTGGCTCATGCGCAACTACCCGAACAAGGCCGAGGGGGACTTCTCGAAGATCAAGAGCGCGGTCGTCAGCGAGGAGAGCCTCGCCATCGTCGCCTTGCGCCTCGGCATCGACCGTCTCCTCTTGTTGGGGCGGGGCGAGGAGGGGACCGGGGGACGGAAGAAGAAGGCGATCCTCGCCGATTGCATGGAGGCCATTTACGGCGCCTGCTACCTGGACAGCGGCTTTGAGGCGACCTACCGCTTCGTCACCACCTTGATGGAGGACCAGATCCGCCTCGTGCTCGAGGAGGATTGGGCCCTCGATTACAAGACGAGATTGCAGGAGTACATGCAGAAGCACTACAAGGATGTGCCGACCTACACGCTGGTGAAGAAGACCGGGCCGGAGCACAACCACACCTTCTATATGGAGGTCGATGTCGCCGGACAGGTGTTCGGCCCCGGCATCGGGGCCAACAAGAAAGAGGCCCAGCAGCAGGCGGCGAAGGCAGCCTATGAGGTCTTGATCAAGGAGAAGTAGCGCTCACTGATCGTCGTGAGGCGCGCGCTGGTATTCTGGCTCGGGTCGTCGAGCACCGTCTCCAACAGATACTCCAACACCGCACCGATGAGCGGACCCTTGGGGATGCCGAGGGCCATGAGCTCGTTGCCCCCGATGGCAAGGTCCTTGACGGTGAGGGCATCACCCTCAGCCACAATCGCCTCGATCCGTGCCTTGAGTTCAACGAGCAGCGTCCCATCGATGCTCCCGTGTATGGCTGCGTGGTCGGCGAGGCGGAGGGCGAAGAGATCGGCCAAGCGCGGGAGGGTGACCCGTTTGATGAAGCGCCGCACGGCGCTGTCCGTCCAACTGCTCTCATAAAAGAACATGTGGTGGGCCACCAGATCCTCGACGAGCGCGGTCTGCTCACCGCTTGCCTTCAAGCGGAGCATGATGGCTCTCGCCATCTCCCGTCCCACCGTCTCATGGCCGATGAAGGTGAAGCGTCCCTCGCCTTGCTGGACGGTCCGGCTCTTGCCGATATCGTGGAGCAGCGCCGCGAAGCGGACCTCCGGCTTGTCTGTGAAGTGCACGGACGCCTCACAGCAGCTGATGGCGTGCTCGAGCACCGTCTCCCGGTGCATGCCGCCCTGCTCGATGCCGTCCCCCTCCATCAACTCAGGGAGGATGATGGAGAGCACCCCGCTCTCCCTCAGGTACTCGAGCCCCGTGCGGGGGTGGTCTGAGCCGACCAGCTTGAAGAGCTCTTCGCGGATGCGCTCAGCGCTGACCGGCAGCAGATTGTCCCGCTTCGCCCTCATCGCCTCAAGGGTTCGCGCCTCGATGACGAAGTCGATCTTCGCCGCGATGCGCGCGGCGCGCAGAATTCTGAGCCCATCCTCGTCAAAGCGCTGTTCAGGATTGCCTATTGCCCTGATTTGGCGAGCTTTGAGGTCCTCATAGCCGCCGTTCAGGTCGATGATCTGGCCGCTGGTGCAGTCGACGGCGAACGCGTTGATCGTGAAGTCTCTCCGCTTGAGGTCCTCCTCCAGGGAGGTGATGAAATCAACGTGGCTCGGGTGACGGCTGTCGAGGTAGGCACCGTCGCTGCGGAAGGTGGTGACTTCGTAGAGCTCTCCCTCCCAGTGCACCGAAACGGTGCCGTGCTCGATGCCGGTGGGAATGACACGGCGAAAGAGGGAGACCACCTCCTCCGGTCTCGCATCGGTGGTAAAATCATAGTCTTCGATGGGGATGCCCAGGAGGTGGTCGCGCACCGCTCCGCCGACGACGTAGAGGGAGTGGCCGGCCTCGTTGAAGCGGGCGGCGAAGCGTTTGATCTTCTTGTCCAAAGGGAATCGTGCCATGGCTAGACAGTAGCGCCTCGACGGCGCAAGGTCAACGCTAAAGGGGAAGTGCAAGGTTGTCATTCGTCCCGGATATCAATAGAATGGCGTTGATACACCAAGAGAGGACAGTTGAATGTTTCAGCCAGTGAACGCAAAAGTGGAGTTCCCGAAGATGGAGGAGGCGATCCTTGCATTTTGGGAAGAGCGGGAGATCTTCAAGAAGTCGGTCGACCTGAGACCGGCGGAGAATGAGTACGTCTTTTACGACGGCCCTCCGTTCGCGACCGGGCTGCCGCACTTCGGCCACCTGGTCCCCGGGACCATCAAGGACGCCATCCCCCGCTACCAGACGATGAAGGGGAGGCGGGTGAACCGCACCTTCGGCTGGGACTGCCACGGCCTGCCCGTCGAGTACGAGGTGGAGAAGAAGCTGGGCATCAGCGGCCACAGCGCCATCGTCGACTTCGGAGTGGACCACTTCAACGAGGAGTGCCGCTCCATCGTGTTGCGGTATACCCAGGAGTGGAAGTACACCATCAACCGGATGGGCCGTTGGGTCGACTGGGAGAATGGCTACCGCACCATGGACACCGACTACATGGAGACGATCTGGTGGGTCTTCAAGACCCTCTATGAGAAAGGATATATCTACGAAGGGTACAATATTCTGCCCTTCAGCCCCGCCTTGGCCTCGCCGCTCTCCAACTTCGAGGTGAACCTCGGTGGGTATAAGGATGTGGTCGACCCCGCCATCACGGTGCGTTTCGCCGTCGATGGGGAGGAGAACACGTACTTCTTGGCCTGGACGACCACCCCCTGGACGTTGCCGTCCAACCTCGCCCTCGCCCTCGGTCCTGAGATCGACTACGTGAAGGTGCGCGACAAGAGGGATGGCAGCTTCTATATCCTGGGCAAGGATCGCCTCTCCCACTACTACCGGGAGAGCAGCGACTATGAAATCGTCGAGGAGCAGAAGGGCAGCCATTACGCTGGCTGGGGGTACCAGCCGCTCTTTCCATACTTCGCCCACCTCAAGGAGGAGGCCGGCGCCTTCATCTGCGTGATGGGCGACTATGTCACGATCGAAGACGGCAGCGGCATCGTCCACACCGCGCCGGGCTTCGGAGAGGATGACTACCAGGTGCTCAAGGGCACCGGCATCCCCGTCGTCTGCCCCATCGACATGGAGGGGCGCTTCACCGCCGAGGTCAGCGACTGGGAGGGCGTCTTCGTCAAGGACGCCGACAAGCCGATCATCGCGTATTTGAAGGAGAAGGGGTTGCTCGTCAAACGGGAGAACTACCTGCACTCCTATCCATTCTGCTACCGCACCAAACAACCGCTCATCTATCGGGCGCTCTCGTCCTGGTTCGTCGACATCCAGAAGATCAAACAGTTCATGCTCGATGCCAATGAAGAGATCAAATGGATGCCCGAGCACCTCAAGTACGGGCGCTTCGGCAAGTGGCTCGAGGGGGCGCGCGACTGGTCCATCAGCCGCAACCGCTTCTGGGGCAACCCGATCCCGATCTGGAAGTGTGATGGCAGCGACTATATCGAGGTCATCGGCAGCCGCGCCGAACTTGAGGAGAAATGCGGCAAGAAGGTGGATGACCTGCACAAGCACTTCGTCGACGACCTCACGTGGCCCAGCCCGGACGGGAAGGGGACGATGCGGCGCATCGGCGACGTGCTCGACTGCTGGTTCGAGAGCGGCTCGATGCCGTACGCCCAGCACCACTACCCCTTTGAGAACAAGGAGTACGTGGACAGCCACTTCCCCGCCGACTTCATCTGCGAGGGGCTCGACCAGACGCGCGGGTGGTTCTACACCTTGACGGTCATCGCCGCCGCCCTCTGGCAGAAACCAGCCTTCTACAACTGCATCACCAACGGCATCGTGCTCACCGCCGAAGGCAAGAAGATGAGCAAGAGCGAACGCAACTACACCGACCCGATGGAGCTGGTCAACCTCTACGGGGCCGACTCGCTGCGCTTCGCCATGATGAACAGCGCGGTGGTCCGCGCCGAGGATCTGAAGTTCAGCGAGGAGTCCATCAAGGATGTACTCAAGGGCCTCATCATCCCGCTGTGGAACGCCTACTCATTCTTCGTCACCTATGCCAACCTCGACGGCTATGAGCCCTCCGAGACGCCGTTCGACGAGCTTGAGAATCCGCTCGATCGCTGGATCATCAGCGCGAGCCAAGCGCTCGTCGACTCCGTCACCACCGCCTTCGATGGGTACGACATCCAGCGCGCCTGTTCCTACTTCATGCCGTTCATCGACGATCTGAACAACTGGTACATCCGCCGCAGCCGTCGCCGTTTCTGGCGCAGTGAGAGCGACACCGACAAGAAACAGGCCTACGACACCCTCTATCGGGTCCTGATGACCTTCATCAAGGTCACCGCCCCCATCATCCCCTTCACGTCTGAGGAGATCTTCCAGAACCTCCGCACCCCTCAGATGCCTGAGAGCGTGCACCACTGCGACTACCCGGTCTACAATGCGAGCGAACGCGACCTGGAGTTGGAGAAGCGCATGAGCCTCGCCCAGCGTGCCATCGCCATGGGGCGTGCACTGAGGGCATCCAACAACCTCAAGATCCGCCAACCACTCTCCACCCTCTACTTGGTGGACCGCGACAGCGAAGAGCGTGCAATCCTCTCCGAGATGGCCCAGATCATCGCCGAGGAGCTCAACGTCAAGGATGTGGTCATCCAAGAGGATGAGTCGGCCCTGGTCCGCTATAGCGCGAAGGCGAATTTCAAGCGCCTCGGCTCCGCGTTGGGCAAGCAGATGAAGGAGGTTGCCTCCCTCATCGAAGGCTTCAACGGGAAGCTCATCGCCTCCATCCTCGATGGGGCGAAATATCATCTCGCCTACAGCGGGGGGGATGTCCCCATCTCATCCGATGAGATCATCGTGCAACGCACCGAGCAAGAGGGCGTCAAGGTTCTCAACGAGGAGACGCTGACCGTCGGATTCGACACCACCGTCACCGAGGATCTACTCTTGGAGGGCATCGCGCGCGAAATCATCCGGACGGTGCAGAACCTCCGCAAGGAGAACGGATTTGAGGTGAGTGACCGAATCACCCTCCGCTGGGAGGGCGAGGAGATTTTCAAGCGTGTGTTCGCCCTGCATGGGCCGGTCATCGCCCGTGAGACGTTGTCCAACTCCATCAGCTTTGCTACACTGAGTGGTGAGGCGATCGAAGTCGCCGACCTCGCTCTGAAGCTTGAGGTCACGAAGGAGTAAGCGGATGAAACGGGCGGGAGTACTGCTGTTGACCGGATGCATCGTGATAACGGTGCTGTTCACTTCCTGTGCCACCTCCTTCGTCAAACGCGTCCCGCCTCGTCCCGTCAGCCTGATGGGCGAAGAGGGGAACATCGTCATCACGGTTGACGCCCTCAAAGAGCGTGAGCTGGTCTCCCTCGTCTTCGACGGCATTGATGAACTGGGCGCACGCAGTCGGCGCATCTCGCTTGAGCTGAAGGGACAGGACGACCGCTATCCGCTCGACCTCTCCTCCCTCTCGATGTGGGCGCTCCTCGAGGGTGACTACCCCTCCTTCTTGGTGAACACGGCGCTGATGTATGTTCCGTCCCTCACGCGCCACGAAGTCGAGGATGGTCCCACCTGGTTCTCACAGAAGGAGGGGCCGATCTCCCTCAGGGCGCTGGGCAAGGATGCGATCCTCCTCACCGACGGGGACTATGAGACGGCCTATCGGCGCTACAAGGGCGGTGAGGTCCTCTTGGACGAGGAGACGACCCGCCTGTTGGAGAGCGCGTCCATCGGGATCTACGCCCTGCGTCCGAAGACCTTCTTCGATTTGGGGCTCGACCTTCCCCAGTCGGTCTTCGAACAATCGGAGACGGTGGTGTTGCTCCTTGAGAAGAGGGATGATGGCTCGTATGGAGTTGACGCCATCATCACGATGCAGAGCGAGAAGGGCGCTTCGACCCTGTCGCAGATGGTGCGCAGCGGCTATATCGCCCAGCTGCGCAAAGAAGGGAAGGCGGTGAACATCGCCGCCCTGCGGGAGATGTTCCTCATCGAGGGAGATCGGGTGATGATCAAAGCAATGGATTTGCCGCCAGACCAGCTTACTGAGCTGAAGAGAAGTCTGGTAGGCATTATATAGGGCAGCGGAGGAGGATTACATGCCGTCATATGAGTATGAGTGTCAGTTGTGTAAGGCGCGGGTCGAATTGGTCCAGTCGCTTGATAAGCATGATGCACCGGAGGTCTGTCCCTCCTGCAACATGGAGCATACGATGACGCGGGTGAACATTCCTTCCTCCAATACTGCAAAGCAGCAGAGTGGGCAGAAGGAGTAGGATGTGGAGCAACAGAAGAAGCGAATCTTGACCGGCGACCGGACCACGGGACGCCTCCACCTTGGGCACTACGTGGGTTCACTCAAGAGCCGGGTCGAGTTGCAGGATGCGTATGAGACCTTCATCCTCCTTGCCGACGTGCAGGCCCTCACCACCCACTTTGAGCGCCCCGCCCTCATCCACGGCTCGATCATCGATGTGATGATCGACAACCTCTCCGTCGGCTTGGACCCGGAGAAGGTCACCTTCGTCCAGCAGAGCCAGATTTCATCGATCGCCGAGCTGACGATCTTCTACTCGATGATCGTCAACGTCAACCAGTTGATGCACAACCCGACCATCAAGACGGAGGCGAAGAACTACGGCTACAAGGACCTCACCTACGGCTTTCTCGGCTATCCGGTGAGCCAGACCGCAGACATCACCTTCTGCAACGCCGACCTCGTGCCGGTGGGCGAGGACCAGGTGCCGCACATCGAGCTGTCACGCAAGATCGTCCGCAAGTTCAACGCGCTCTACGGGACCTCCATCACCGAGCCGGACTATAAGCTCAGCACGGTCGGCCGGCTCAGCGGCCTCGATGGGAACGCCAAGATGGGCAAGTCGATGGGCAACGCCATCTACCTCTCAGACACACCGGAGACGGTCTGGCAGATGGTGCGCAGCGCCGTCACCGACCCGGCCCGCATCACAGCGACCACACCGGGCAATCCGGAGATCTGCAACATCTACAAGTACCACCAGGTCTTCAATGCCGCCGAGGCACCCGAGATCGGCCAGCTCTGCCGCGCGGGGAAGATCGGATGCATGGCGTGCAAGAAGCGCCTCAACGAGGTGCTCAATGGTCTCCTCGATCCATTTCGCGAGAAGCGCGCCTACTATGAGGCCCATCTCGACGAGGTCAAGGAGCTCATCACTGAGGGGACGCGCAAGGCCAATAGGATCGGGGATGAGAACCTCGAGCGCATCAAGGAGAAGATGCACATCCTCATCTGATCGGGTGCGACACCATGGCAAAGGGCCTCAAAAGAGGCCCTTCTCTCTTCATGGGGGAAGATCCTTCACGCAAACCAGGTGAAGTTGTTCTCCCTCGCCATCGCATCGACGAAACGGGGGAGGGTGCGCACCGGGTAGACCTCGACCGGCAGGTCTTCCTTCAGCATCGGCTCCACGATTCGCCAGCTCTCGCAGATCTCCGGTATCGTGGGAAAGAGGCTCTTGTCTCCTTGGAGGATCTTCTCGACGATCTGCTCGTACGCCTCGGGAGAGTTCACACTGAAGGTTTCGCTCTGGTTGAAGCGAAAGCGTACCGGCTGGCTCTTCCAGCTGGTGTTGGGAACCTTGAGGTTCACACTGAAGTCGATCGTCAACTCGGGGTCAATGGTGATGATGACGGCGTTCTCCTTGATCGAGTCGTCGCTCATCACGTCCCGGGTGATGTTCTTGAACTTGATGTAGATGAGGCTCTTCGCCTCCGCCTGCATCTTGCCGGTTCGCACATGGATCGGGATCCCGGCAAAGTAGTAGGAATTCACAAAGAGGGTGAAGGCGGCATAGGTCGGGGTCTCCACGACCCGGCCGGTGTCCGCGCCCAGACTCTCGTACCGGCCCAAGGAAAAGTGCTCGATGGGGGAGATGGAGCACAGCACCTTCTGCTTCTCGATGGCGATGTCCTCGAAGGAGATCGAAGCGGGTTCCCCCATCGTGAGGTGGGCGACGATCTGCAGGATATGGTTCTGGATGGTGTCGCGCACCACCCCGATCTTCTCATAGAAGCCGAGCCGTTGGTCGACGCCATGGCGCTCGTCGAAGATGATTTGGATCGACTCGATGCTCTGGTTGTCCCAGATGCGCCGGATGATGTCGTTGTGAAAGCGCATGAGCAGGAGGTTCTGCATGAACTCCTTGCCCAGGTAGTGGTCGACGCGGTAGATCTCCTCGTCGCTGAAGGCCTGCTCGAGGATGGCGTTGTAGCGCTTGGCGCTCTCGAGGTCGAACCCGAACGGCTTTTCGACGATGATCTTCTTCGTCAGCGCGCAGGCGCACGCCAAGACGCGGTCGATCTCCTTGATCTGCGCGATGGCCCCCTCATAGAGGGAGGGTTGCAAGGCCAGGTAGTAGATGAACTCCGCCTCGTCCGCTTCCCCGACCAGCTCCTTGATCGTAGATGATAGGCGGTCCACCGCATCACGGTGGTCCATGTCGTGGAAGAGGTAGTGCAGGTGGTCGGTGAATGAGGTGGGGACATCCGCCTCCAAGAGCGAGGAGAGAAACTCCTCCCGCCCTGCAAAGCGCCTGCCCAGGGCGAGGAGCTCGAATTCATACCCCCGCTCCATCAGGTTGCGGTAGGCGGGGTAGAGCTTCTTTTCAGCAAGGTCCCCGGTTCCCCCGTATTGGATGATGATGCGCTTCATGGCTGTTCCTCCAAGTCGGTGACGACCGTCACATCAAAGTCCGCCCCCGTGAAGAAGGCGCAGGGGAGGGTGTGCGGCCCCTCGTTGCCTCCCAGCAGCCGGGTCAGCGGTTCCCGTTTCGATTCACCGAAGAAGAGCAGGAAGACCTTCCGGCCACGCGCGAGGGTCTCGAAGCCGCTGTAGGAGAGGGTGGCCCGCCTCTTGGGTGGTTTGGGACTGTCGGTGACCTGGATCACCTGTTCACGGGATTCAGTGGGAAAGGAGCCGGGAAAGAGGGAGGCGAAGTGCCCATCCTCGCCGATGCCGAGGTAGACGCGGTCGAACGGTTCACTGCTGAGAGGCTCACCAATTGCAGGGATTCGAATCTGCTCGTTGTGCATCCAAGAGCGCTCCAACGCCTCAGCCAAACCCGCCCTCTGCAGTGTCTCGAGGTTCCGCTCACCCTCAAGGCGTTCGTCGACAAGATAGAGCGTGATGCGTTTGAGCAGGGCAGGGAGCGTGAGCAACGCCTTGACCACGGAGGCGGCACTGCGTCCACCGGGCAACGCGATGTGCAGCTGCCCCTCTTTCTCCCGCCCAAGGGAGGCGAGGTCCTCGCTGGCCAAGGCGATGAATGCCTCATCTGATGGGATGCGTATCGTCTTCATGGCGATACTGTACTAAAATAATGGGAAAAAGGACAGGGCTTGAAAGAGGGAGGCGTTATCCGTCGAGGCGTTCCTTGGCGATGGCGAGCATCAGCTTGATGCGGTTCTCTTGGTTGACCCGTGGGGCGGAGGGGTCGTAGTCGATGGCGACGATGTTCGCCTCGCTCTCCCGCTCCGTGACCTCCCTGATCATTCCCTTGGCGCAGATGTGGTTGGGCAGGCAGCCGAACGGCTGGGTACAGACGATGTTGGGGTAGCCCATGTGGATCAGATCGAGCATCTCGGCGGTGAGCAACCACCCCTCTCCCATCTTCACCCCGTAGTCGATGAAACCCTTGTTGAGCGCCTTCATCTCGGTGTACGGCATCGGGACGGTGAACGCGCCGGTATCGAGCATCGCCTCACGGGCCATCCGCTCGACCTTGTACAGCTGGCGCAGGATGAAGCGGGTGAACTTGGAGATAAAATACCGACCACCGTAGTACGCTCGGTCGGTGGTGGCGTTGTCCATGCCATAGTAGAAGAAGCCCATCACCGAGGGGACGAAGACCTCACAACCCTGTTCCTCAAGAAAAGCCTGCAGGTCGTTGTTCCCCAGCGGGGCGTACTTCATGTAGATCTCGCCGACGATGCCGACCTTCACCTTCGGTGTCATCACCCGTTCGATGGCGGCGAACTCGTTGCAAATCGCCTTGAGGTTGCGTTTCATCGCCCAGCCGATGTAGCCACGATTGCGGGCGAAGCGCTCTCCCAGGTAGTCGGTCCACTTTTTCACCAGCGCATCGGCCTCGCCCTTGTGCACCTCGTACGGGCGGACCTGGTTGGCCAAGGTCATCAGGGTATCGCCGTAGACGAAGCCACTGTAGGTCTGGAGCAGCATGAACGGCGTGATGGTGAACCCCGGACTCTTCTCCATCCCCTTGAGATTGAGGCTGATGACCGGGACATGGGCCATGTTGCACTTCTCCAAGGCCTTCTGCAGGAGGAAGTAGTAGTTGCTCGCCCGACACCCCCCTCCGGTCTGGCTGATGATCAGGGCCACCTTGTTCTGGTCGTAGCCGCCGTTCTTCACCGCATCGATCAGCTGGCCGATGACCAGCTGGGCGGGGTAGCAGATGTCGTTGTGCACATAGCGGAGCCCCTCGCGGATGACGTTGGGACCGTGGTTGTCCAAGATCGCCACCTTGTATCCATGGTTGACGAAGACCTCCTTGACGAGGTTGAAGTGGGGTTGGACCATGTTGGGAATGAGGAGGGTATACTCCTTCTTCATCTCCTTGGTGAAGGTTGCACTCATGGTTGATTTTTCTCCTTCAGTGCAGCGAGCAGGCTGCGGATGCGGATTTTCACCGCTCCGAGGTTTGCGATCTCATCGATCTTGATCTGGGTGTAGATCTTTCCGCTCTCATGGAGGATGTCGCGGATCTCATCGCTGGTGACCGCATCGAGACCGCACCCGAAGCTGATGAGTTGCACCAGATGGGCATCCTCCTGTGTCGTCACCCACCGCGCCGCGTCGTACATCCGGGCGTGGTAGGTCCATTGGTTGAGGACACGGCGCGGACTCTTCTCTACCAGAGGGGAGACCGCATCCTCGGTGAGGACGGCCGCCCCGCATTGGAGGAGCAGTGTATCGATGCCGTGGTTGACCTCCCGGTCGACATGGTAGGGGCGACCGGTGAGGACGATGATCGGCCACTCACGTATCCGGGCGTTTGCGATGACCACTTCACCCTGCCTCCGCACCGCCTCCTGGTAGGCGGAGAGCGCCTCATACCCCTCCTTGCAGGCGAAGTGCAGCTCGGCGAGCGTCACATCGAAGTAGGGAGAGAGGATCTGGTGGAGGCGCTTGGGCAAGAAGCTCTTGGATGCGAGGGAGAGGTAGTCGCTGATGAAACGGACCGATCCGTCCTTCAGGGCGGGGATGTTGTGGCGCAATACCTCGGGGTAGTAGGCGACGACGGGACAGTTGAAGTGGTTGTCCCCCTTGCGCTCATTGATGTTGTAGCTGGCACAGGGGTAGAAGATCGTATCGACCCCCTCCTTGAGCAGCGCATCGATGTGGCCGTGCATCAACTTGGCGGGGTAGCAGACGGTATCGCTGCTGATGGTCGATTGTCCGTTCAGGTAGAGCTCCCAGGAGGAGGGTGGGGAGACGACCACCTCGAAGTCGAGGGTGGTGAAGAAGGTGTGCCAGAAGGGGAGTTGCTCGTAGAAGCTCAGTTGCAGCGGCAGGCCGATCCTTCCCCGCTTTCCCTTCTTCCCCTTGAAGGAGGCCAAATACTGCTGCTTGAAGGCGTACAGGTTGAGATTCTCCGGGTCATTGATGAAGGAGGCGGGGTCGACGATCCGGTCACAGTTGTTGCCGCTGACCAGTCTGCGGTCGTGGTCGAAGGTGTTGATGGTCAAGAGGCAGGCATTGGTACACCCCTTGCAGTGGAGGGTCCGGCTCTTGTGGGTGAAGCTCTTCAACTGCTCGGCGGTGAGGGTGGTGCGGCATCGTGGGGCACGGTGATGCTCCTCCCTCGCATGGAGGGCGCTGCCGTAGGCCCCCATCAAGCCGGCTTGGGCGGGGCGCACCACCTCCGTCTTGAGCTCCATCTCGAAGGCCCTGAGCACCGCATCGTTGAGGAAGGTACCGCCCTGCACGACGATGTGGTCCCCGAGCAGGGACGCATCGGTGGAACGGATGACCTTGTAGAGGGCATTCTTGACGACACTGATGGCGAGGCCGGCGAAGATGTCCGCCACCGTGGCCCCATCCTTCTGGGCTTGCTTGACCGAGCTGTTCATGAAGACGGTGCAACGGCTGCCTAGGTCGACGGGGTTCTGGGCGGTGACGGCGAGGTGGGCCGCCTCTTCTGGCGTATAGCCCAACGCGTTGGAGAAGGTCTGCAAAAACGAGCCGCATCCGGAGGAGCAGGCCTCGTTGAGGAAGATGTCGTCGATGACCCCATCGGCGATCTTGAAGCACTTGATGTCCTGCCCCCCGATGTCGATGATGAAGTCCACCCCGGGAAGGAAGGCGTTTGCGCTCTTGTAGTGCGCCACCGTCTCGACGATGGAGTATTCGAAGTCGAAGGCGCTCTTGATGAGCAGCTCACCGTAGCCGGTCGAGCACGCCTTGGCGATGTTGATGTGGGGGTACGTATTTTCGAAGGTGGTGATCAGGTCACGGACGAACTGCACGGCGTTCCCGTTGTTCGCGGCATACTGGCTGTAGAGGAGCGTGCCGTCATCGGCGATGACCACCGCCTTGACGGTCGTCGAGCCGGCATCGACACCGAGGAAGGCGTCGCCGGTGTAGGAGGCCGGGTCGCCTTCGATGAGGGTCTCACGGCTGTGGCGCTCCTTGAAGGCTTCGTATTCAGCCGCGGAGGCGAAGAGTGGGGCGATGGAGGTGAACGCTTTCTCATCGCTTGGCTTCTCAAGGAGTTCGATCAAGCGAGCGAAGGTGATGGTCTGCTCGTTCGGATAGAGGGCGGCGCCGAGGGCCACGTAGTAGAGGGAGTGGTCGGGGCAGATCCCCTCCAGGGAGAGGACCTCGTCGAAGACCTGCCGTAGCATGGGCAGGAAGGTCAACGGACCGCCGAGATAGATGACCTGCCCCTTGATGGGCCGTCCCTGGGCGAGGCCGGCGACCGTCTGGTTGGCGACCGAGTGGAGGATCGAGAGGGCGATGTCGCCCTTGGCCGCCCCCTGGTTGAGCAGTGGCTGTACGTCGCTCTTTGCAAAGACGCCGCAGCGGCTCGCGATGCTGTAGCGCTGGGTGGCTGTCCTGGCCAGGGCGTCGATGTCGCTGATGTCGACGTTGAGCAGGCTGGCCATCTGGTCGATGAAGCTACCGGTGCCGCCGGCACAGGTGCCGTTCATCCGCACCTCCATATTGGAGCCGAAGAAGAGGATCTTGGCATCCTCGCCACCGAGCTCGATGACCACATCGGTGCCGGGCAGGTAGGTGGTCACGGCGATGCGGGTGGCGTAGACCTCTTGGATGAAGGGGAGGGAGAGTTTCTGAGAAACACCCATGCCGGCCGATCCGCTGAGGGTGATGGAGATGGGCTCATTGCCCACCACCTCGCCAAGCGGTTCAAACATCGCGCGGGCGGTCTCTTGGATTTGCGAATAGTGACGGCGGTAGGAGTGGTGCTGGAGCCTTCCATTTTCGTCCAATGCTACTACTTTCATGGTAGTAGATCCGATATCAAGACCAATCGTGATCACAGGAGCCTCACTTCATGTTTCCAGCAGTACACCCAAGGGGGTGAAGTCGTAGGTTTTGGTGTTGGCCACCGCCTCCACCAAAAATGGATGCATCTCCAGAGCCTCGTAGTGCTCCCGTGTCTCCGCCTTATGGGGTCGGGTCACCGGGTGCTTGGGACTGAAGATCGTACAACAATCCTCGTAGGGGAGGATCGAGGTCTCATAGGTGCCGATGCGTCGCGCCGTCTCGATGATCTGGCCCTTGTCGAGGCCGACCAGCGGTCTGAGGACAAGCAGGTCACTAAAGCTGTCACTGAACGCCAATCCTTCCACCGTCTGGCTGGCCACTTGGCTCAATGCCTCCCCGGTGACCAGGGCGAGCGCCTCGCTCTTTTCGGCCAGCATATTGGAGACTTGCATCATCGCGGCACGGAACATGAGGGTCGTCTCTTCGGGCCTGGCCTGGGCCTTGATGTGGAGCTGGGCCTCGGTGAATGGCACGACGTGCAGTCGAGTCCCCTGCAGGTAGGGGGCGATGAGGGAGGCGAGGGTGATGACCTTCTCCAACGCCTCATCACTGGTATATGGGTAGGCGTGGAAGTAGATGCACTCCATCCGCAGCCCTCTCTGGGCCATCTGATAGCCGGCCACCGGGCTGTCGATGCCACCGCTGAGGAGCAGCATCCCCCGTCCGGCCGTCGATACCGGCAGCCCTCCCAGCCCGCTCTTGGGAGAGGAGTAGAGGTAGGCCTTGTCGCGGATCTCGCAAAAGATCGTCATCTGGGGGTGGTGTACATCGACGGTGAGGGCGGGATGGATGCGGTGCACCTCCTCAGCCAAGAGGCAGTCGAGCTGATAGCTGGTGAGGTGGAAGCTCTTGTCCGCTCTCCGGCTGTCGGCCTTGAATGTCCCCTCTCCGCTGTTGAACGGCTCCTCCTGCATCAGGAGGCGGGCCGCCTCCCTGATGGCCTCGTCGGTTTTCTCGACCTTCAGGCACTTTGAGAAGCCGACCACACCGAAGCTGGTCGAGAGGGCTTTCTCCACCACAGCGGGAGGGCAGGCTTCCTCAACCTCCAAGAAGAGGCGCCCCTTCTGGGTGTTGATGTAGCTCTGATAGGGGCGCAGCTTCGCTTTGATGTTCCCCTTGAGACGTTTTTCAAAGAAATCTCGGTTCAATCCCTTCAGGGCGATCTCGCCGACCTTGATCAGATAGAGTTGTCCATTCTTCATCGGTGATTCCTATAGATGGCGAGGATTGCCTCAGCGAGGGCCTCAGCGCTCTCGATCGTGGTGTCAGGGCAGAGGGAGATCCGGATGGAGCTCTCCGCCAGTCGTGGTTCCAGACGCATGGCGTTGTGTGCCGCCGCGCTTTTTTGGCGTGCGTTGTGCGAGCACGCCGAGCCTGACGACACACAGAAACCTGCGTCGCTGAGCATCCGCTCAGCCACCTGGCTCGGAAGCGGCGGCATGCTGATGGTCAGGATGTAGGGGCTTGCCTGCTCTCGGGGGGTGAGGATGGGCAGTTCCTTCAACCTCTCGCGCAGCAGATCGTTGAGCGAGGAGACGTGGGCTCTGTGCGTCTCGAGTCCTTCCATCGCCTCGGTGAGGGCCGTGAC
>LVBF01000050.1 GCA_001604325.1 Spirochaetales bacterium Spiro_04 | reverse complement strand
CGGAAAGTCCACCCTGCTGAAGATCCTCGCGTCCCGCATGGAGAGCGACAGTGGCACCATCTCCTATAAAAAGGGGGCCGACCTGGCCTTTTTGGAGCAACAGGTCAGCTACAGAGGCGATGACACCGTCGCCTCCTTCCTCCTCTCTGGCGAAGGCAAACGCATCAAGGCCATCCGCCACTACAACACATTGCTCGCCAGTGACCATACCCCGGAGCAGCTCTCCTCAGCCCTCGAGGCGATGGATGCTCTCCACGCCTGGACCGTGAGAGACGAGTACATCTCACTGCTCGGGGAGCAAGGCCTCTACGACATCGAGGAACGGAGCATGGCGAGCCTCTCGGGTGGCATGCAGAAGAAGGTCGCCCTCGCTCGTCTTCTGGTCAGCGGATGTGACCTCCTCTTGCTCGACGAGCCGACCAACCACTTGGACATCCCCACCATCGAGTGGTTGGAGAATACGTTGAAAAGCTCGCCGGCCACCGTGCTGGCGGTGACCCACGACCGGTACTTCCTCGACGGGGTCTGCCACCGAATCCTGGAACTCGACGGCTCATCACTCTATACCCACCCCACCCCCTTCTCCCTCTTCTTGGAGCGGCGCGATGAACGCATCAAGGCCGAGGCGAAGGAGGAGGAGCGGATCAAGACGGTCTTGCGGCGTGAGCTGGCGTGGCTGAAGCGCGGGCCGAGGGCCCGGACCGGCAAGGACAGCGGACGCAAGGATCGCATCGAGGCGCTGCTCGCCTCCCAGGAGGGGAAGCAGAGCCAACAGATCCAGGGTCTCTCCTCCCTCACCCGCCGCTTGGGCAAGAAGATCCTCGAAGCCGAAGGCCTCTCCAAATCCTATGATGGCAAGCCGGTCATCACCTCCTTCTCCCACTCCTTCCAAAAGGGGTGCAAGATCGCCGTGGTCGGGGCGAACGGCAGCGGCAAGAGCACGCTGCTCGACCTCCTCAGCGCCACCATTGAATCGGAGGGCGGAAAACTCGACATCGGGGTGAACACGGTCTTCGGCTACCTGCGGCAGACCACGCTCCCCTTCAAAGAGGAGATGACGATCATCGAAACGGTCGAGGAGATCGCCAAATTCATCACCATCTCCCCAAAGGAGAGCGTGAGCGCAGCAAAGCTGCTCGAGCTCTACGGTTTTCCCGCCTCGATGCATCGCAAGAGCGTCTCCACCCTCTCCGGGGGGGAACAGCGTCGTCTCGCCCTGGTCACCACCTTGATGGGTGAACCGAACTTCCTCCTCCTCGATGAGCCGACCAACGACCTCGACCTCGCCATGATGGAGAGCTTGGAGGAGTACCTCACCTCCTTCGGCGGCTGCCTGCTCGTCAGCAGCCACGACCGGGCCTTCCTCGATCTCGTCTGCGACGAGCTCTTCGTCCTCGACGGAAGCGGGGCGGTCACACACCACAGCATGAGGTACGGGGAGTGGAGGGAACGGCAACAGACCGTGTCTGCGCCCGCCTCCCGGGAAGAGACGAAGGTGAGCCAACGCACTCAACCTCGCGAGAAGAGGAAAGGCCTCTCACGATACGAGGAGCAGCAGCTCGCGGCCCTGGAGGAGCGCCTCGAGGAGCTGGGGGTAGCCATCGCCTCCTTGGAGGAGAGCTTCTCCTCCCCGCTGCCCACCGAGGCCGGCACCCTGGAGGAACGTACCCGGGCCTACCACAGCCTGCAGGCCGAACGTACAGAGACCGAGGAGGCGTGGCTCTCTCTTGCAGAGCGGGTGTAAGTTTCTAAAAGATAAGATTGTTGAATATTTTACTATTATACTTATCTAAATCATGTTATAAGTATAATAGGAACAACAGAAATGATGAACTACAGTGAGAAAATCAAAGCAATTGCCCAAGGGCAGAGCGGCACAGTACTGAGCTCTGATGTGGATGAACAGGGAATTGCCAGAATATACCTCTCGCGAATGGTCGAGGCGGGAACGCTCCAACGAATAGGAGCTGGAGTGTATGTGCTCCCGGACTTCTTGGAAGATGAAATGTTTATTTTGCAAAGGAAGTACCCTGCTGCGATATTTTCCCATGAAACAGCCCTCTTTCTTCATGAGTGTTCAGATAGAGCACCATTGGTGCATTCAATCACCGTACCAAGCGGCTATAAGGTGACGCGATCCTTAGCTGAAAAATCCAAAGTGTACTATATACGAAACGAATTCCATTCCTTGGGTCTCATTGAAGGAAACAGCGCAATGGGCAACTCCATTCATCTGTATGATGTCGAACGTTCTCTCTGTGATCTCATCCGCAGCAAGAACAGGATGGACATCCAGGTTTTCAGCGATGCGCTGAAGCAAATTACCAAGAGATATACCTTGGACAGTATGAGGCTCTTCGATTACGCAAGAGCATTGAAGGTAGAAAAGATATTGCATACCTATTTGGAGGTCCTGATATGAAGGAAAGCATGGCTCGCACCTCCGCGAGGAGGTAGGTCCAACGAAACGCCATCAGCCAGTATCAGACAGTATCAGCCAGTATCAGCCAGTATCAGCCAGTATCAGACAATATCAGACAATATCAGCCAGTATCGGCCAATTATCCGCTACATATCGGATAATCGTATCGATAGATGCCTCTGTGATTACACTGGCATGACACACAGCACGTTCCTACGTGAGAGAGGCGTTTCTCACGGTTGAGCTACCGAATAAACCGATATTTGGTGGCGGGCCCTTGACCAACCATTTCGACGATGCCCTGTTGTTGCAGGTCAGAGAGAACATTCTTGGCTGTTGATACCGATTTGCCGAGATAGTGGGCGAGCTCCTTGGACGAAAACAGCCCAGAAGCACTGAAATGACGTTTTATAGCTCCTGCATCATACGGATCTCGGGAAATTTCATCCAAGATTTTTAACGGAGTGTGTTTTCGATACAAGATAACTTTCACATGGTGTTCTAGTTCAACGAACTGCGGCTCTTCCAGACCAGCCTGAAGGCAGCTAGCTATGATGAGCGTGATGCCGATGCCTTGTTTTTCCATGTACTCTTTCTTTCTCAGCGCATCAGCGATGAGTGGGTTTCTGTACCGAGAGAGTCCTTCTTTGAGATTCTCGTCATTGATGGGAGCATAGAACGTACCTGGATTCAAGAATTCAATCCTGTCGGGGAAGAGCGTGATCCGCGTCGGGGCTTCGTAATCATAGGCTCGATGTGCCACCGAATTGACAAGCGCTTCGCGGATGGCTTCTCGTGGTATTTCATACTCAACCGGCTGCTTGGCCAATCCTTCCTGTCGGTAGTGTGTGCCCAATAGCGTGGAAAGGAATGCATAGGCTTGTTCAAGCATGGGAATGATTCCGCCGGTGAACTCCTCCTTCTTGATCAGGTGTTGCTTGCTCTCGTCAGCATATGCGCTGATCACGATGCTCGACTCCGGGATTACCTGTGTATGATCCGGATAAAAGAGCAGTGTTCCTGCAACATTGGCGACGGCCTTCCCAGAAACTTCATTGACCGCATATCCCGCGCCGATGAGAATCGAAGGATCGCATCGAACAAAGATAGCGTCGAGCAACTCCCTAGAGAGCTGCTCATAGGGGACCTGTGGACAGGGCTGCTCTTCATAGCGTATTCCACTGCGTGCACGCGTAAACTGTTCAAGTGCATACGCATCGGCAATTCTATTATGGGATCCAAATCGTAAAAAAACTCCGTTCGGATATCCATTCCGCTTGATGAAATACGGTTGCTGGGGACCAGGGAACACTCGAAGGGTCACACACGTCTTGCCTCCGATATGCTGTTCATAGAGATCTACAGCGATTTGCGGTGAAATGGAATCGACGATGACTTGCGGCAGTTCACGACTGTATCGAACGATCTCATCTCGCTCAAGGCCGACGACTGTTCGATCACTATCCCTGATGCCGATGATGATTGTACCCCCTTGGGTGTTTGCAAACGCAGTGATTGTCTCCAGTAATCGTCCGTAATCATCAAGACGTTCCTTGAACTCAAGAATTTTCGACTCCATCGCTTCATATTGCATGCAATCCTCCCTATCCGACGCAATTCAAAACTATCCGATATTATCCGATATATTCGATTTTATCCGATATTATCCGATAACACAACCGCTCATTCACTGTGTTCGCTGGCCAATCGCCGATGAGCTCGCGGTGATAATGCGGTATACTCCCAATGAGAGGAGGAAGCCATCATGCCCCAGGGACAGAACGCCAGATCGCTGACGGTAACCATCATGCTGTTCGTTGCCATACTCCTCCCCCTTGGGGCGACCAGCCTCGTCATCGGCACCGGCAACGATTGGATCACCATGGGCTTTGGCAACAATACGGATGATGGGCACTCCTTCTCCGTCTCGGCCCATGCCGCCTTCGACACCGGCCTCTCCCTGCTCTTCGACCTCGATGGATACACCGACCAGAGAGAGACCGCCATGCGGTATTCGACCCTCAGCCTCTCCCTCTCCTACCCCTTCAGCTTCCACCCCCACCCCAACCTGGCCCTCACCCTCTCCCCGCTGGGGGGCGTTCACCTGAGCGGTGACCTCGGCCTGCAGGCGTTGCAGAACCTCCTCCACCGGATTCTGGGCCGTGATGAGGTGTTCCTCACCGAGGCATACGATGGGGTGCGCGCGATGGTGACCCTCGGGGCGAACGCCCAGGTGTCGCTGACCATGGGCTCCCATCGTCTTGGTGCCCGCGTGGCCGCCACCACCGTGCCCGAGTGGGAGAGTCGCCTCGATCTCTCGCTCCTCTATCAGGTGGAAGAGATGCTCACGGTCGGGGTCGGGTATCTTGCACGCTTCGATCACGACCATCACCCGGTACGTACCCTCTCTGTGGCCCAAAGCCAGGGCCTCTACCTCTTCTCCTCCTACCACTCCCCGCTGCTCAACACCGCCTGGGCCATCTGGCCCGAGACAGGATTCTCCTGGGGGAGCTTCGGCATCGATGTCCTCGCCTTCACACAACCCAAGCGCTTTGCCAAAGCTGACCTCTCCACCGTCAGCGGCATCTACTACGACAGAAACGGGTACCAGATGCGGGTCAGCGGTCTCTTGTACCGGGGCTTCCTCCTGCAGGTGCACTACTCGAATGGGCCAACGGAGAAAGGGGCTCCGCTGCGGCGCAACATCGGGGCCTGGTCGGTCGGCTGGCAGTGGGAACCCTTCAGCGCGTCAGCATTCTTGCGCCCGTCGATCTCCCTTTTTGCCGGCCTCAAGCGCTACAACCTCATCGAGGAGTACACGACGCGCATCATCGAAGCCATTCTGCCTGCCATCGGCATCGAAGCCGGCGTGGGGCTGGGCAAGAAGGATGCGTGGATCGTCGGCGACAGCGCCTACCACTTTCGCCTCGCGGTCGCCCTGCACTACACCTTCGAGAGCGGCTCCCTCGTCGCCTCCGACCCCCAATGGGAGCGTATCGCACGACCCCTTACCCTCCTCTTTGGCCTCGTACTCCAGATCGACCACGATTTAAGCACTGAATAGGGCCCATATCGGCTTGTGTTTTAGTGATATTCTCGTACAATGAGTGACATGGATACACGTCTCTTGCGAAGGGCCCTATTCCTCTTCCTCATCGCTGTCGTGAGTGTGGTCCCCCTTGGTGCCACCGCAGCCGAACACCTGCTCCTCTCAACCGGCAATGACGCCATCAGCTTGGGGCTCGGCAACAACCAGGATGACGGCAGATCCTTCTCTCTTCGCGGTGAACTGAGGGGGAGGGGGGGTGGACTATGGCCGTCGAACTGACCAGCCATACCGACCAGCACACGAGCAAACACCGCTACGACACGCTGGACTTCTCCTTCGCCTACCCGTACGCTCTCACCCTCTCCCCGTCATGGAGCCTCACCCTCACGCCGGATGTAGGCATCAAACTCATCGGCTCCTTCGGCCTTGAGGAGGCGCAGACGCTGCTCCATAGCTTCAAGAAGAAAAAGCCGGTGGTCCTCCCCGTCTCCACCGACGAACTTGCCGTCCACCCCGGTGGCGGCCTCGATGTGACGCTCTCCTACCAGAGCAGGCGCAGCCGCTACTCCCTCAACGTCGCAACCGACCACCGCCACAGCTGGGAGAGCGAGGTCGAAGCCGCCCTTCAGTATCAATACAGCCCTGCCCTCTCCGCCGCCGTCGGCTACCATTACACCAAGGGGTGGAGCGGCTTCCCCTCCCAATATATGCAGGAGGAGCGGTACAACGGCCTCTACTTCGCCGCCGACTACGATGGGAATCTCTTGTTCACCTCCTACCGCTACTATCCACAGAGCGGCTTCTCCTACGGCTACATTGGCTTCGACGTACTCGCGTTCGGCACACCCAAGACGTTTCAACAGAACGACCTGACCATCACACACGGCCTCTTCTACGAACTCGACGGCAGCCCACAGCGCCTCACCGCCATCGAAGTGGGGCCAGCGGTCCTCTCCCTCCTCTATATGAGTGGGCCCATCGACGATACGCACCGCCACAACATCGGTGAATATACCCTCTCGTATCACTGGCACCTGTTCCCCCACAACACCTTCCTTCGTCCCTCCATAGAGGCTGGGGCAGGCATCAAGCGGTTCAACCTCGTCCAACACTTCGATGAGACGGTCCTTGAAGAAGTCCGCCCTGCCCTCTCCCTGGAGGTTGCCTTGGGCCTCGGGCCGAGACCGCTTTGGGTTGTGGCCAACACCGCGTATTCGGTGCAGGTGGGTGCGAGGCTCACCCACGTCTTTGCCACCGAGGGCCTTACTACCCATGTAGGCGGCTATGATCATCTCACCAAAGCGTGGGTCTTCCTCTTGGGCATCACGCTGGTGGTCGACCACGACCTCAGTGAAGTGAGATAACCTCAAAAAGAGGGACCAGATTCAAGCCGATGGAGAGGAGGAACGACTGTTCCTCCAAGAGGTAGGCTGCCGTGACAAACGGCCTGAAGGGGGAGGATGTGCCGCCGAGGAGCATACCGGCGGTAAGAGTCGCCCCCACCGCCCAGCCGCTTTCAAAATCCAGCCGAGGGTTCTCGAGTGCGAGCGTCTTCTGCACCTCCACCTCCACACCAGCACCGGTCAACCCCCCATACGGGATCGGGATATCCAGGCGTCCCAGCGGGATGCGGAGGCTCGCCGAAATGCGGGCCGGCATGCTGCTCTTCAGTGAAGAGGCGAAGGAGAAGAGCGGCAGCAGATCTCCAATGTTCCAGGTGGATGGGGTGACTGCCGCGATGGTGAGGGAGACTGTTGCCATCACCGACGAGGAGAAGAGTCGGCTCTGTCCACTGACAGAGAGCGCGCCGACTAAGGCATCACTATCCGAATACAGCAGCGTCGATGCCGTAGCGGAGACGCTCGACGGGCCGTAGAAGTCGCTCTGTCTCCTGTCGTTCGATTGGATCACGTACTGAAGGGCCGCCGAAGGGGTTGCCTGGAAGCTCTTCTTTTCATAGGCCATGGACACCCCTCCTTGCACTCTGAGGAGCTGCTGGGACCGCACCGCCGTCATATGGAGAAGCGGTGCGCTGAGGGTGGCAGAGAGCGAGATGGCAGGGCCATTCGATGCAAACTGGAGATCGAAGCCCATGCTCCCGATGAGGGCCTGGTAGGTGAGGTCGACCACCGCCTCCATCGCATCGATGGAGAAGCCGACCATGCCCACGAGGCTTTGGCGCCTCAGCAGGCTGGAAAGGTGGAACCAGATTCCCGGCTGGAAGCGGTTGGCCTCAACGAAGGGGTATGGGAGGGCGAGGTTGAAGTGCAGGCGATCGGAGAATGGCTTTGCAGGGTATTGGAGCGTCGGTGTGGATGAGGGCGGATCAAGCGGCAAGAGGAATGCTCCCGTCTCCCGCTCCTCCGCCCTCCCCTCCTTGATGACAAACCCCCGTGACGAATAGCTCTGGTAGTAGAGCACACCGGAGAGCAGCATGGCGTCGTAGACCCCGAGGGGGTCGCTCTGCAGCGTAACCGATGTCCCCTCCTCGATGTCGTAGCGGTGGAGAACGCCCTCACCGATATAGAAGAGGGTATGGTCGTCGATGAAGCGCGGGCCGGAGAGCTCGCTGGCCGTGGGCCCCACGATGGCATGAAAGTGCGTGCCGTCCCCGATCAGCAGGGTGCTGTTGCCCTCCTTGGCCGCGATGACCGCCATCAACGAGCCGTCACGGGAGAGGGCCGGCTCCAAGTAGCTGGTCCGCTCATCCGTGAGGAGGGTCTCGACCACTCCGGTAGAGAGGTCGATCTCCACCAGGTCGTAGAAGGAGCTGCGGATCTCTGAGGCGAGGGCCCGTGTCCCGTCTCCGCTGATGGCGGGATGTACCAAGCGCTGCCGCTCGGTCAACCGGCGCTCGGTGAGGGTGCCCAGGTCGAGCAGGTAGAGGTCGCTGTAGCTGACCGGGCCGGTGGGAAGGCCCCGACCGTCCCTTCCATCGGCCCACACGAGGGAGAAGAGTCCCGTCGTCTGAGCGAGGGAGAGCGAGGAGCCACTCTCCAGGGCAAGGGGGCGCAGGGTTTCCCGCTCCCCATCCTCCGAATAGCGGACCAGCAGCGTGCCCTTCGTCGGAGAATCGAAGAGGCCGACGAGACCGACGGCGGTATCGAAGAAGAGGTAGTGGTCACCCTCCTCCTGCCGGTGGAAGAGCGATGACGCACTGGCGGCGATCCCCATCTCCCGCTTCTCAGTGAGGGCGAAGGAGAAGATCTCCTTCGCGCTGTGGCCGGTCACCTTCTTGATGGAGGGAGAGAGGCCGAAGAAGGGAAAGGCGGCGAACTTCCGGTTGATGAGGGCGAAGCTCTCCTCCCCATACTGTCGGCTCAGGTAGTCGACCATCAAATAGCCGGTGAGATAGATCCGGTCGCTCGGGGCAAAGAGGCTGGCGTAGCCGCCTTGGGCGAGGCTCCACATCCTCCCCTCGCTGAGCGGCGCGAGGTAGCGGTGGGCGAAGGTGGGGGAATCCCCCCTCCCCCCATGGGCAGCGAAGGCGGTCTCGCTGTAGGTGGTGACCCCTTCAATCCACCACCCGCTCATGAACGGAATGTTCATCGCCGTCACCGCAGGACCGAGGAAGCGCAGGTACTTGGCCGGGCCCACCAAGCTGGTGAGGTGGAGGTAGTGGGTGAGCTCGTGGGTATAGACGCTCCTCAGCCAATCCTGGGTACGTGTGCCCAAGAAGCGGTTCGAGGGACTGGTGATGGTGAGGGAGACCGCAGAGGGGAAGGTGACATAGTAGCCGTTCGCCCATGAGGTGTGCCCCATCAGGATGACCGGGACGCGCTCTGTGGGACGATGCTCCAAGAAGGCGGAGAGGGATGCGAAGACCTCATCGGCGTAGGCGGCGAGCTCGTTCGCTTCACCGACGTTCTCATCGGCGAAGATGATGCGGGTGTGGAGGGTATCGATTTGGTTCCAGCCCGAGACAGCCCCAAGGGGGGTGTTTGAGAGGAAAAGCAGGAACACGAGGAGGATGGGCCACGCAAAGCGTCTCATTGTTTGAGTGTAATCGAGCGCGCATCCCAAGTAAACATCAGGCGATGGGGTACAGCCACCCTTCGGGCGCGCCGATGGTGCCCATCTGGATTCCGGTGAGGGTCTCGTAGAGCATGCGGGTGACCGGGCCCATCTCCTCCATGCCGCTGGGCAGGAAGATCTCCCCCTCCTGCGTGGTGATGGATCCGATGGGGCTGATGACCGCGGCGGTGCCGCAGAGCCCCCCTTCGGTGAAGGAGGAGATCTCCTTGAGCGGGATCGGGCGCTCCTCGGTCTTCATGCCGAGGAGCTCCTTGGCCACATACATCAGCGAGCGACGCGTGATGGACGGCAGGATCGAGGGGCTCTTGGGGGTGACGACCGTCCCATCCTTGGTGACGAAGATGAAGTTCGCCCCACCGGTCTCCTCGACGAAGGTATTGGTGGCGGCATCGAGGAAGACGTTTTCGGAGAAGCCGTTCTTCTTCGCCTCGTTGCCGGCGAAGAGGCTCATGGCGTAGTTGAGCCCCGCCTTGATGTGACCGGTCCCCTTCGGGGCGGCCCGGTCGTAGGAGGAGACTTGGAGGCGCAGCGGCTTGATGCCGTCCTTGAAGTACGGCCCCACCGGGGAACAGAACATCCGGAAGGTGTATTCGGGCGACGGGGCGACCCCGATGATCGGGCCGCTGCCGATGAGGAAGGGGCGGATATAGAGGGTGGCCCCGCTGCCGAAGGGGGGGACATAGGCGAGGTTCGCCCTCACGAGCTTGGTGAGGGCATCGAGGAAGCGCTCCTGGGAGACGGGGGGCATGAGCAGACGCTCAGCCGTCACGATCATCCGCTGGGCGTTGAGGTCGGGACGGAACGCCACGATCCTGCCATCGCTGGTGGTGTAGACCTTGAGCCCTTCGAAGCACGTTTGTGCATACTGCAGCGCCCCGGCGCACTCATTGATGGAGACGTTGGGGTCGGTGATGAGCGCCCCCTCATCCCACGCACCGTCGCGGTAGACGGAGACGTAGCGATAGTCGGTGGGGATATAGGTGAAGTTCAGGCTTGCCCAATCAATGTTCTTCTTGTCCATGGAAGCACCTCGGATGAATATTGGGTGCCATTGTAATAAACTCTATGCAAATAGTCTATAAATATACAGAAAAAAGTGCATATTCAGGGTTTGAGTGAAATATACTTGCTCTCAGACAAGAAATACAGAGGTGTATCCGCATGTATCTTCGTCACGAGCGCGCCCCTTCATCCATAGAGAGCCAAATTTCGTCACTTGTACCGTCTCGTCACCCCTTCACCGCCCCGATCATCACGCCCTTGACGAAGTAGCGTTGGAGGAACGGGTAGAGGACGATGATGGGCAGGGTGCTGGTGACGATGACGGCGCTCTTGATCGAGATGGCGATGGTGCTCTTGTCCCCTGCCCCGGCGGCATCGCCGACCATGCTGGTGCCGGTGACGATGTTGCGCAGAAAGAGCATGACGGGGAACTGGCTGCTCTTGAGGTAGATGAGACCGTGGAACCAGTCGTTCCAGAAGAAGACGGCGGTATAGAGACCGACGGTGGCGAGCGCGGCGCCGGAGAGCGGCAGGATGATTTTCAGGAGGATGCCCATCCAATCCAATCCGTCGATGATGGCCGCCTCCTCCAGGTCTGCGGGAATCGTCTTGAAGAAGTTGATGAGGAGGATCAGGTTGAACTGGTTGATGGCGAAGGGGAGCAGCATCGCCCAACGGGTGTTCGTCAACCTGAGCGAGGAGATGAGGAGATAGTTGGGGATCAAGCCGCCGGAGAAGAACATCGAGAAGATCACCAGCTTCATCACGCCCCGCGTCCCCTTCAACCGCGGCTTGGAGAGTGGATAGGCGAAGACGATCATCAGCGCCAGGCTGATCGCCGTGCCGGCGAAGGTGTAGAAGAAGGTGTTGCCATAGGCGCGGAAGAAGTTCGGATAGGTGAAGATCTTCGCATAGGACTCAAAGGTAATGCCCTTGGGGATGAGGAAGACCTCGTTGTTGATGATCGCCTTGGGCGAGGAGATGGAGAGGGCCGCCATATAGAGGAGCGGGATGAGGCAGACGGCCACGGTGAAAATCATCACGAGGTAGACGACCAAGGTGAAGAGCCGGGAAGAGGAGCGGACTCTGCTCATCAGTACACCCCCTCGCCGGTCAGCCGACGTGAGAGCGCATTGCTCGAGGAGACGAGGATGATGCCGATGATGCCGCTGAAGAGCCCGATTGCCGTGGCATAGGAGTAGTTCTGGTTGGCCAAGCCGGTACGGTAGACCAGGGTGTCGATGATGTCGCTGACCATCGAGTTGTCAGGGGTGTAGAGCAGGAGCACTTTTTCGAATCCCAGCGAGAGGAGGCGGCCGATGTTGAGGATCAACATCACCATGATGGTCGGCATGATCGACGGGATGGTCACGTAGAAGATCTGCTGGGTCCGGCTCGCCCCGTCGATGGTCGCAGCCTCGTAGAGGTCGGGGGAGATGCCCGTGATGGCGGCCAGGTAGATGATGGCCGTCCAGCCGGTGTATTGCCAGGTGTCGATGAGGACGTAGATGATGCGGAAGTACTTCTCCTCGTTGATGAAGTAGATCGGCGCCTTGCCGAAGAGTTGCTGGCGCAGGATGTTGAAGATGCCGCTCGAGGGGGAGAGCAGCTCGCCGAGGATGGCGATGACGACGACGGTGGAGATGAAGCGCGGCATATAGCTGACCGTCTGCACCATCCGCTTGAAGGGGATGATCCGCACCTCGTTGAGCAGGATTGCGAAGATGATCGGGATGGGGAAGTTGACCACCAGATTGATGAGGCTCAAGACCAAGGTGTTGCGAAAGGCGCGCCAGAAGGCCGGGTCGGACCAGAAGCGTCGAAAGTACGTGAGGCCGACCCACTCGGTGCCGAACGGCCCCATGCCGGGACGGTACCGGCGGAAGGCGAGCACGTTGCCGAACATCGGCACGTACTTGAAGAGGAGGAAGTACAGCAGCGGCAGAGCCATCATGACATAGAGCTGCCAGTACCGGATGAAGTATAGGCGCCCCTTGTTCTTTTGATCGTTTCCTCTCATCCACTCCCCCACTCAACACCGAGCCCCGCCCAGAAAGGCGGGGCTCAAACATCAATACGGTTACAAGTTCGCGTTGTACAAGTCTACGAACTTCTCGATGCCCAGACTCTTCATCTCCTTGACGTAGGCGTCCCAGTCAGCAGTGATGGACTTGGCGCCGGTCAGGAATGCGGAGTTCCAACGCTCGAACGCATCGGCGAGCGGAGTCTGCAGGGTACCTGCCTCCTCAGCCTGGCGATCATCGAAGCGCGGGGTCGGGGGGATGTACTGGATGACATCACCCATTCCCTCGACTTCGGCGTTGATGCGTGCATAGTTCTCGTCGTACTTGGTCATCTCACGGGCGTTGACCCAGACCATCTGTGTCACGTCGCTGCCGCAGCCGTACTTGACCTGCAGGCTCTTGTAGATTCCCTCGCTGGAGTTGAGGATCTCGTCAACGAAGACAACCTTGCCGCCGATGGTGTTGTAGGTGGTCCCCTCCACGCCGAGGCACCACAGCATCGCGTTCTCGGAGGAGAAGAACATCTCGTCGACCGCACGCACGATCTGCTCGAAGTCAGCGCGTTTGGCGGTCTGTGCCGGGAAGAGGATGCCACCGCCGGTCTTGTCCTTGGGCTGGTGGTGTGCTCCCGCCGGTCCTGCAAGGGCCGGGTACATCTGCAGCTTGAAGCCGGGTATGGTGCTGTTGGCCGTCACGCCGCCGATCTGGTCATAGTAGGCGTAGGTGGCCATCGCCTTGCCGGTGGCAAGCTTCTGCGTCCAGCGATCCCCGTCGATCGGGTCGGCCATCTCGGGGTCGAGCAACCCTTCGCTGTAGAGCGTATGGAAGTAGGTGATGTAGCTCTTGTACTGATCGCTGATGGCGCCGGCGAAGTAGCGCTTCGCCTCATAGTCCCAACTCAGGGTATTGGAGCCACTTGAGCTGTTCTTGCCCAGTGAGATTCCCCACGACGGCATCGTCATGCGGTAGAGCACCCGCGGTCCGGCCAGAATCGTCAACGGGTAGGAGGACGGGTCGTGCTGCTTGAAGACCTTGAGGGCGTTGTACAGGTCGTCGAAGGTCTTCGGAACGGCGAGGTTGTACTTCTCCAGCAGGTCCTCCCGGAGGATCAAACCACCATCGTAGAAGGGGATGTCGAAGAGCGCCGGCAGGTAGTAGCGCTTGCCATCCTTGAGCTTGAGCAGGTCCACCACATCCTCAAGGCCGAACTCCTTGACCCGGGCGTTGAAGTTGGGGGTCCACTCGGGATAGTCGCTGATGGGAACGATCGCCCCATTGAGGGCAAGGGCCGCATTCTCCCCCTTCGTCGACTGGTAGAGGATTACATCAGGAGCATTGGTCTGGGTATTGAGGGCCAACGATACCTTGGTCTGGTAGTCGGCGATCGGGATGATCTCCCACTCAACATTGGCCCCGACGCGCTTTTGCGCCTCTTGGACGGTCAGCCAATCACTCTTGAACGGCAGCGTCGCGTTATCCGAATAAAAGACGGAGAACGAGAGCGGCCCAGCGGTTTTCTCCTTCACTCCAGCCGCGGAGAGCGGAGAGAGGAGCAAAAGAACAGTGAGTACACACAACAGGGTTTTTTTCATAACACCCCTCCTTTGTTCGTATTTGCAATACCCGGTGGGTATCGATACACATCGCACTGTGGTACCGACTCAGGAGATGCACTGGCAAGCAACAGTACCCCACCACCTAGTATAGATGGCTTGGGTCCTGCAAGCAACACATTTTTTCAACAATCGAAAAACTGTGAAATTTAATTTCAGCCATGGGGGTCGCTGATGACCAACCGTGAGCCCAGAAAGTCCCGGTAAATCCCCGGCGTCGAGCCCTCGATGACCACCGCGCCGACCGTCTTGGTGTAGAACTCGGCCGGTCCCACCCCACCGATGATGGCATAGGCGAAGCCCGCCGCCCTCATCGCCTCCAAGCAGGCGAGCAGCAATGCCTTGCCGATGCCCTGCCCCTGCTTTTCGTCCAGGACCCGGGTCGGGCCGAAAAAGTTGGGAGCGGTGGCGTCGTAGCAGGCGTAGCCGACGATCGTCTTGCCCTCCGTGGCGATGAAGAGCGAGATGGGCGTGTGGGAGAAGCAGACGTCCGCCTCCCCCCGCGCCGAGATCGAGGAGTGCTCCTCGATCCACGAGAGGACCCGGACCTTGTCCGGGGCCATCGCCCGGCGAATCTGGATCCCGCCGTTTGCAAGGCGTTCGACCAACGCCCCACTGGGGGGCAGCTCATAGAGTTTGACCAACATATCAGGCATGGAGACCTCCAAGTCCAATGGGGAGTGTTCCCTCAGGGTTGAATTGGCCGCTCAGCAGACGCTCAAGCACATCGACCATCACAGCGGTGAAGGAGTAACAGGCAATGGTGCGGATCTGCTTGTCCACCAAGGCCAGATCGTACGGGTTGCGCAGGGCGATACAGAGCACATCACGCCCGGCAAAGCGATTGACCAACGCAACCTGGCCACGGTTGAGGTGACCGTTGTAAGTGGCCACGACCACCGAGGAGGCGGAGGAGGAGCGGGACACGATCTCTTCGATCTCCTCCTCATCAGGGTTGTCGGAGGTGATGATATACGGCGCGTTGAATCGATCCGCCATGAGGCGGCTGAACGTCTTCTCATCAGCTCCCTTGGCGGTGTTGGTGGTGCGAAAGAGCCGGGGGCCGATGAAGATCGGGTGATCGCCGAGGGTGAAGGGCACATCGTTGACCAGCGTGATGCTCTTTTCATGGAGGGTGAGGTTCACCGCTCGATGGGCCGGGCTGTCGACCACTGAGAGCGGAGGACGCTCGAAGCTCTCGAGCATCGCCTTGGCATCGAGGATCTTCACCGTCGAGGCTTTCAGCTCCTCGAGGTCGATCCTCCCCTCCTCGATGGCCGCCTCAACGGCCTCTACTGCCGCCTTGCCGAGTTCGACATGGTGGCTGATGCATGCCAAGTCGACGCCGGCGGCGAGGGAGGCGACACACCCCTCGACGGTCCCGTAGTGGCGGGCGATGGCATCCATCTCAAGACAGTCGGTGAAGACCAAGCCCTTGAAGCCCAGCTCCCCCTTCAGGAGACCGGTGATGATGGCGCGGCTCATCGTCGCCGGCACCGCCTCCGCCTCCAGGGCGGGAAAGAGGATGTGACTGCTCATCACCGCCTGCACCCCCGCTGTGATGGCCGCCTTGAAGGGGGCCAGATGCTCTTTCAAGTGGGCGCGGTCGCCGGCCACCGTCGGCAGGGCCACGTGGCTGTCGAGGTGGGTATCCCCATGGCCGGGGAAGTGCTTTGCCGTTGCCATCAAACCGCCCTGTTGCAGCCCCTCGATCATTCTGGTCGAGTAGGTGATGACCGTCTCGGCGCTATCGCCGTAGGAGCGGACCCCGATGACCGGATTGTTCGGATTGGAGTTCACATCCACCGATGGGGCGAAGTCGACGTTCACCCCCAGAGCGCGCAGTTCGGTGGCCGTCAGAAATCCCGCTTCGTACGCGTTCTCGCTCTCCCCGCTCGCCGCAATCGCCATTGCGCCGGGTACGTTGGTGCAGTCCGGCGAAAGGCGCGTGATCATCCCCCCCTCCTGGTCGATGCCGATCAAGGCCGTGGTATTGCACTCCTTCTTCACCAGGGCTTGGATCTCCTCGGTCAAGGCATAGAGCTGCTCCTTGCTCTCGATGTTGTGGGCAAAGAGGATGACGTTGGCGATCTTGTGGGTGCGGACCGCCTCCCGAAATTGATCATCGAGCTTGCTTGAGGCAAAGCCACAGACCAGGTGTTGCCCGATCATCTCCCTCAATCTCATCCGCTCTACGTCAGCGATAGTGCTCATATTGTTTCTTCTCCTTGGAAAATATCTCTGCATCAGAGGATGCGGCGTGCAGGACTTCCTCTGCCCGCCCGTCTGTTATCATAGCACGACCAAAGCCCGCGAGGCGCTCGAAGATCGGGAGAAACTCCAGTTCATCACCATGGAAATCCCAGATGAGACCGAGCAACCGGACAGCACAGTCGAACGGGCGGAAGCGGGCATGGTCGGTGATGTGGGCATAGAGGCCGTGGCAGAGCTGGCCGGCCCACGTGCCGGCCGTGGGGGTGAAGGAGATCGCGGTGAAGGCCACCCCGTCCAATGCCAGACGCCTCACCGCCTCAAGGAGGCGAAGGCGGTCGATGAAGGGAGCGCCGAAGAGTTCGAACGGGGCGCTGGTGCCCCGCCCTTCGCTCAGGTTGGTCCCCTCGAAGAGACAGAAGCCCGCGTAGCAGAAGAGGGCGTCACTGTGGGCGAGGGCCGGGCTGCTCATCGACCACGGCCTCCCGAGCGTTGGCCAGAGGCTGTCTCTCCTCCACCCCTCCATCCAGAGCACCGAGTAGGGGCACGGCAAACCGTAGGCATCCTTCATCCACTGCCCCAGCTCCCCGATGGTCAGGCCATAGCGGGTGGGAAGGCCCGCCGGGCCAACGAAGCTCTCGTACGCCTCATCGAGGAGCACCCCTTCGACCACCTCCCCGCCGAGGGGGTTGGGACGGTCGAGCACCAAGACCGGCACCGATTGGGTGAGCAACTGGCGCAGGGTGGAGATGTAGGTGTAGAAGCGGAGACCGACATCCTGGATATCGAAGATGAGGAGGTCGACGTCACTGAAACGGTTCGGGTCGACGACGAGGTGCTCCCCCCGGTAGAGGCTGCGCACCGGCAGACCACTCTCGCCGTCTGTGCTGTCCTCCACCGACTCACCGGCCGCCCTCTCCCCTCCCAGCCCGTGCTCGGGGGTATAGAGGGCGACGAGGTG
>LVBF01000049.1 GCA_001604325.1 Spirochaetales bacterium Spiro_04 | reverse complement strand
TTTACGAACTCTCGGTCCACGACAACGAAGGGCTGACCCTTGATCAGCAAGGCGGTTCCCTTCTCAATTTGTCCAGCTTTAATCATATACATTACCTCATATGGTTACAGAATACAAAAAACACACCCGTAAATCCTATCAGAAAGATGAAAATTAATCATCCCCTCCGATTCACATACATTTCTATCATCCTGGGAGCAAGGGATTACACCCCTACCCAAGGATCCTCGAGAGCGGGAAGAGCATGACCTCATCAAGGCTCCCCCTTCCCATCAAGAGCATCTGCAGGCGGTCGAGGCCCATGGCCACGCCGCTGACGGGGGGCATGTGTGAAATTATGGTTCCAAACTCACGGTCGATGTCGGGGATCGGCATGCCGCTTTCGCTTCTCTTGCCTACGAGACGGGCGTACTCGTCGTCCATGTACCGGTCGATGGCGTGCCTGTCCCGCTCCTCGTTGTAGCAGTTGGCGAGCTCGATGCCCCCGGCGTAGAGCTCCCACCGTTGCCGGAAGGCGCCGTCACGGGCTGCGAGGCACTCGATCTGGGCGGGGTAGCGGTCGAGCACCAACGGCTTCTCTTGGGGGAGGTTGGGTTCGACGAAGGTGAGGAAGATCCGGTTGAAGGTCTCCTCCCAGCTCTCCCCCTCATCGGGGACCGAGAGGCCGAGCCTCCGCGCCTCCTCGGCCAGCGAGCTCTGGCGGGGGTGCTTTTCAAGATCGACACCGGCGAGGGTCTTTGTCGCCTCCTCGACGGTGAGGTGGGCGAAGGGGGGACGCAGGTGGTCGGGGCTGTCCCCGTCGGCGAGGGCGGAAAAGAGCTCTTCCGTGATGGCGATCGAGTCCTGTTCATCGGCCTCCACGGTGTAGTACTCCAGCATGGTGAACTCGATGTTGTGGATCTTCCCCAGCTGTTCGCTGTTGCGGAAGCAGTGGCTGATCTGGTAGAGGCTGCCCCAGCCGTCGGCGATGAGGCGTTTCATATAGATCTCCGGGGAGGGGACGAGGAAGAGCTCCACCGACGACAAGAAGGGGTTGTCGAAGCGGGTGGCGAAGTTCTCGATCGTCGATTCGGGGATCAGCGTGGGGCTGAGGACCGGGGTATCGACCTCAAGGTAGGAGCGCTCATCGAAGAACGAGCGGATTTGTCTCATCATATGGTTGCGAAACAGCGCGGCATCTCTCATGCGCCCATCATAATCATCTGATGGCCTCTGTTGCAAGCAAGTGCACAGGCGCAGTATACTTTGGCCAATGAGTCGATATGATACCCAGGATATAATCTATGCCCTTGCGACCCCCTGGGGTGTGAGTGGCCTGGCGGTGATCCGGATCAGCGGAGCGGGGTGCCGACAGGCGTTGGCCCCCTTCTTTTCACGGCCGGAGGCGCTGCTCGAGGCACCCAACGCCACCATGGTGCACGGCTACCTCCACGATGAGGGGCAACAGCGCATCGACGAGGTGGTGTTGGCCATCAACACCGAGGGGCATGGCTATACCGCAGAGGAGGCCATCGAGGTCACCTCGCACGGGTCGGTGGCGGTCATCCAGGCGATCCTCGCCCTCCTGGGGCGGATCGGGATGCGGAGCGCCGAAGGCGGGGAGTTCACCTTCCGCGCCTTCATCCATGGGAGAATGGACCTCACCCAAGCCGAGGCGGTCGAGGAGCTGGTCAGCTCGGTGAGCCAGCGCTCGCGCTCGCTCTCCCTCTCTCGCCTCGAGGGGAGGCTGAGGGCGCGCCTCGACGAGCTCAAGGATCGCTTGCTCACCCTCTTGGCCGCCGTGGAGGTACAGCTCGACTACAGCGAGGATGAGGTGGATGAGTTTGTCTTTCCCGCTGCCTCGCTCTCCTCCTTGATCGCCTCCATCCAAACGCTGGTCGACAGCTACCAGGTCGGACGCCTCTACAAGCAGGGGGCGCGCGTGGTCCTCGCCGGACAGACGAATGTGGGAAAGAGCTCGCTCTTCAACCTCCTGCTCAAGGAGGAGCGCTCGATCGTCAGCCCCTATCGCGGTACGACGCGCGACTACATCGAGGCGGATCTCGAGGTCGGGGGAATCCCCATCCGCCTCTACGATACGGCGGGGCTGCGGGAGAGCGATGATCTGGTGGAACGGGAGGGAATCGTACGGACTGAACGGCTCATCGGGGAGGCCGACCTGGTCATCCACCTCGTCGACTCCACCGACCTGCAGGATATCCCGGCCGAAGATGAGCGAACCATCGTGGTCTACAACAAGAGCGACCTGGCCCCGGTGGGGGCGGACAAGCTCGCCATCAGTGCACAGAGTGGGGAGGGGGTGTCCCGCCTGCTCTCTGCAGTCGAAGAGCGCTTGAAGCGCTCCCTGCCCGCCGGCGGGGATGAGGAGCTGGTCATCGAGGGGGAGCGGCAGTGGCGACTCTTGGAGGGGGCGAAGAACGCCCTGCTTCGAGCCGAGGAGCTGGCGCGTGATGATGGGGTGCTGGATGTGGTCGCCGTCGAGCTCACAGAGGCCTTGGGGTATTTGGGCGAGCTCACCGGAGAAGTGCGCAGCGACGATGTCCTTGAGCGGATCTTCAGCGGATTCTGCGTAGGGAAGTGACATGGATTATGATGCAATAGTGGTGGGAGGGGGGCATGCCGGCATCGAGGCGTCGCTGGCCCTCTCACGGATCGGATTCTCGACGCTCCTGGTCACCCAGCGCCTCGACACCATCGGTGCCCTGTCGTGCAACCCCGCCATCGGGGGGCTCTCCAAGGGCAACATCGTCCGTGAAATCGATGCCTTGGGCGGGGAGATGGCCCACCTCATCGACCGTTCGATGATCCAATTTCGGATTCTCAACCGACGGCGCGGGCCCGCGGTACAGGCGCCCCGCGCCCAGGCGGACAAGTTCACCTACAATCGCTTGGCCAAGGAGACGGTGGAGGGGCAGGCCAATCTCGCCCTCTTCATGGATACGGTGGTGGACCTCCTCCTCGATGAGGAGGGGAGCCGGTGCCTCGGCATCATCACCGAGCGTGGACACACCATCTCCAGCCGGGTCTTGGTGCTCACCACCGGCACCTTCATGGAGGGGAAAATCTTCATCGGGGAGTGGGAGACCTCGGCCGGTCGCCTCGGTGAGGCGGCGGCCATCGGGCTCGGCACCGCGCTGCGAGGGAAGGGATTTCCCGTGGGGAGGATGAAGACCGGGACCCCGGCGCGGGTGCGCCGCTCATCCATCGACTTCTCCAAGATGGAGAGGCAGGAGGGGGATGAGGCGATGCTCCCCTTCAGCTTCGATTACCCCACCGTCGACCGCCCCTCACTGGACTGCTACATCACGTGGACCGGAGAGGAGACGCATCGCATCATCCGAGCGAACATGGACCGCTCTCCGCTCTACGGCGGGAAGATCAGCGGCATCGGGCCGCGCTACTGCCCCTCCATCGAGGATAAGGTGGTACGGTTCCCGGAGCGGGAGCGCCACCAGATCTTCATTGAACCGGAGGGGCTCGGCAGTGAGGAGATGTACCTCAACGGCATCTCATCCTCGCTTCCCGAGGATGTGCAGACCTCGTTCATCCACTCCATCGCCGGTCTTGAGGAGGCCGAGATAATGCGTCCCGCCTATGCGGTGGAGTATGACTACATCGACCCGATGGCCCTCTACCCCTCGCTGGAGAGCAAGCTCGTCTCCGGTCTCTTCATCGCCGGCCAGACCAATGGGACCAGCGGCTACGAGGAGGCCGCCTGCCAAGGGCTCATGGCCGGGATCAACGCGGCGCAGAAGCTCAAAGGGGAAAAACCGCTGATCCTGGGGCGCCAAGAGGCGTACACCGGTGTCCTCATCGACGATTTGGTGACGATGGGGACCCGGGAACCGTACCGGATGTTCACCAGCCGTGCCGAGTACCGCCTCAACCTCCGCCACGACAGCGCCGATGTGCGCCTCACACACAAGGGGTGGGAAGTTGGTCTGCAGAGCGATGAGCACCTCCAGCGGCTGGAAGAGAAGCTTGCGCGCATCGAGGCGGTCAAGGATCTCCTCGCATCGCATACCCATCGACAGAAGAACGCCCTCGCCGCGTTGAAGATGCCCGAGGTCACCATCGAGGAGTTGAAGGGAGAGATCGCCGGTTTGGACCGTTTTGATGAGTCGACCCTGCTCCACGTCGAGCTGGATGTCAAATATGCCGGGTACATCGATCGCCAGCAGCGGCAGGTCGACCGCTTTGAACGCCTCGAGGCGATGGCCATCGACCCGCTCTTCGACTATGACAGCATCGAGGCCCTGAGCAGCGAGGGACGGGAGAAGCTCAAGGCGGTGCGCCCCTTCTCGGTGGGCCAAGCCTCCCGGATCAATGGGGTGCGCAACAGCGATGTGGCGATCCTCATCGTCCATCTCAAGCGGGGAGGCGCGCATGTATGAGGCGTTGATCGAGCAAGGTCTCTCAGAGCTGGGCCTGTGCTTCGATGAGCGGCAGCGCAGCCAGATGGAGCGCTACATCGCTGAAATCGAGCATTTCAATCCCACCTACAAGCTCGTGGGGGCCACCGGGGAAGCGTTGGTTGTCCGCCACATCTTCGACAGCCTCGCGGCGGTCAAGACCATCGAGGCCTTGACTCGATCGCATGAGTCGGTGCACATCGCCGACCTGGGCAGTGGGGCGGGATTGCCCGGTATTCCACTCTCCATCGCCCTGCCGAGCGCTACGATGACGCTGGTGGAGCGGATGCAACGGCGCGTGGCCTTCCTCCGCTCGGCGATCGTCGCCTCCTCCCTCGTTGATCGGGTGCGGATTATCGACCGCGACCTGGCCGAAGTCCAGGATCGCTTTGACTTGGTGACCTTCCGTGCCTTCCGTCCGCTGGTCGAAATCCTCGACCTCGTCGCCCCCCTCCTCGATGCGGAGGGATGGGTCTGTGCCTACAAGGGGCAGCGTGCACAGGTTGAGGCGGAGCTTGAGGCGGTTGAGAACCGGTGCAAGAGTCGTTGGGAGAGCGAATTGGTGCCCATCGAGGTGCCGATGCTCGAGGGTGAACGGACACTTTGCCTTCTGAGGAAGATTTGATACCATCATCGAGGAGGCAGGAGATGGCTGAACGGAAGAGAAGGATATCGTTGATCGTGGCTGCAGTGGTGTTGGTGATGGCATCCGCCTCCGCAGCGGTGACCGCCATGGCCTTCCTCGCCGTGGAGAGCGCCCCACTCACGCTGGTGGTGGGATGGGTCAACGATCACCTCTCCTTTGCCGCCGATGGATCGCCGTGGGGGCTCGTTCCGCTTCCGATCATCTTCATCGCCCTCTTTGCCATGGTGCTGGCCATCAGGAGAGGCAAGCGTATCTTCTATCTCTTCATCCCCTTGGTGTCGGCGATGGCCTACACCCTCTATACGCTCAGCCATATGGTGGTGGAGTCCGCCCGGCCCTATCTCGCCTCCGCCCTGTTGGAATCGTCAGACAGCTGGAGAGGCGCATCGCTGAAGGTGGTCATCGCTTTCCTTGCCGAGATGGCGCTCTTCATCATCGTCATCCTCGTCGCCGATGCCCTCTCCCATATGAAGAGTGAGCGTGCGGTACGGCAGAAGAAGCGTCACGAAACACGTGCCAGACCGGCCGAGAAGCAAAAAAAGAAGAAATCTCAAGCGAAACCGCCACAGCAACCGAAGGTGGATGAGAATGCACAAAAACCGGTTGATCCCTCACCCTTCGCCGTTGTCGACATCCCCGCGATGGAGAGCTTCTCGCGTCCGTACACCCCTCCACAGAGAGTGGAGAGTACGCCACAGAGCGATGCGGAGTTGGGCAAGCTCTCCACGGGTGCGCTCCATGTCATGAACGAGGAGCGGAAGCGCAAGGAGAGCCAGGGTTCTGCACAGCAGCGGCAACAGGAGCTCTCTGTGCGACCCACCAAAGAAAAAGGGAAGAGTGGGGAGGGAGAACCCCTCTCCGGCTTCTTGGTGGGGGCGCTTGAGGCGATTGGGCGGCCATCGAAGAAGCACAGTGCGGAGACACCGCGCCCCAAAGGCCGGGGCAGGGGCATGCTTGTCGAGGCGGTCGCCAAGGCTCAGGTGCACCAAGAGCAGCCGATGGTCGTCAAGGAGCGGATCGAAGCGGTGACCGTCGAAGAGCCGAAGTGCGTGGACATGCCCGTCCGGATGGAGGAGAGGCCAGCGGTGTCCATCCAAGAACCGGAGAGCGTGGTGGAGCCGGTGCGGGAGCAGGCCAAGCCTCCTGCCCCGGTTGAAGAGCCGGCGGGGGTAGAGGTGGCTGAAGAGGATGACCCGCTCGAGCCTTCCAACGGCATTGGCGGCCTGGTGAGGGGAGAGGGGAGGAGCGCTCTGCTCAACCGCGGGAAGATCGGATACAAGTATCCGCCCGAAAGCATGCTCGAAACCTACGAGAAGATCGGGGATGTCGTCGATACGCCGACCATCAAGCGCGGCGAGCTCTTGGTGGCCACGCTGGCCCAGTTCTCCATCAGCGTCGAGCTGACCAACATCGTCCGTGGTCCCACCGTTACGATGTTTGAGTTGCTGCCGGCCCCGGGGGTCCGGGTCAATTCGATCGCCAACCTCACTGACAACATCGCGCTGGCCCTGGCGGCGACGCAAGTGCGCATCGTCGCCCCGATTCCCGGAAAGAGTGCGGTGGGGGTGGAGATTCCCAACGCCAAGCGCGACATCATCGGCTTTCGGGAGATGTTGCCATTCCTCAAGAAAGAGCTCGGGGTCCCGATGGTCCTGGGGCGAGACCTGCTCAACCGCGGGGTGGTCATCGATGTGATGAAGAGCCCGCACCTGCTCATCGCCGGCTCCACCGGCAGTGGCAAGAGCGTCTGCGTCAACTCGCTGATCTGCTCGATCCTCTTTACCCGCAGCCCCCGTGAGGTGCGCTTGATCCTCGTCGATCCGAAGATCGTCGAGCTGAACATCTACAACGGGATCCCCCACCTCCTCACGCCGGTCATCACCGATGCCAAGCGGACGCTGAAGGCCTTGGACTTCGCCCTCTACGAGATGGATCGACGCTATCGGCTCCTGCAGTCCATCGGGGTGCGCAACATCATCGGCTACAACGAGAAGATCAAGGCCAATGCCCTGGCACGGGAGAAGCTGCCGTACATCGTCATCATCATCGATGAGTTCGCCGACCTGATGCACCTGGTGGGCAAGGAGATGGAGACGAAGGTCAGCCGCTTGGCGGCGATGAGCCGGGCGGTGGGCATCCATCTGGTGTTGGCCACCCAACGCCCCTCGGTCGACGTCATCACCGGGGTCATCAAGAACAACATCCCGACCCGCATCGCCTTCGCGGTGACGAGCTCGACCGACAGCCGGATCATCCTTGATGAGATGGGGGCGGAGAAGCTCCTGGGCCGGGGGGACATGCTCTACCAGAGCAGCAGCGAGCCCGCGTCGGTACGCATCCAGGGCTCGTTCCTCAGCGATCAGGAGGTCGAGGACGTCGTCGCCTTCGTCGCCCGCCAAGGAGAGCCCGACTACATCGATGAGTCCTTCTTTGAGGAGGATGAACCGAAGGCCGCCGGCGAGAGCTCCTCGGATGGGGTGGACCTCAACGATGATGAGGCGTTGATGGAAGAGGCCCTCGCCATCGTGGTGGAGCGCAAGAGCGCCAGTGCCTCGTATCTCCAACGGCGGTTGAAGATCGGGTACAACCGGGCTGCCCGGCTGGTCGAGCAGATGGAAGAGATGGGGTATGTAGGCCCGCCAAACGGCAGTAAACCCAGGGAGTTGATAAAATATCCATGAATGAACAACAGATGATCGGGATGCATGCAGTGTTGAACGGTGCCTTGATCTCGGCCGCGGAAGCCACCGTGCCGGTGACCGACCGAGCGGTGCAGTACGGCTTCTCCACCTATGAATCGATCAGGGTGGTGGGAGGCCACCCGGTCCATCTTTCAGACCACCTCCTGCGCCTGCAGAAGTCCTGCGAGGGCATTGGCCTGGTCCACCCCTTCTCTTCAGCTCAGATCGAGCGCTGGGTGGGGGCCTTGATCGCAGCCGATGCCATCAGCGATGCGACGATCCGCATCCAGCTCTACGGCGGGGATCATCCGATGCTCTTCATCCTCGCTTCTGCGATGCTCACCTACCCGGAGCAGTACTACCGTGACGGGGTGGGGGCGACCACCTATCGCGGTGAGCGGCTCATCCCCTCCTGCAAGACGGGAAACCTCCTGCTCAACTACATGGCACTGGCTGACGCCAATCGCCGGGGGAACTTTGAGGCGCTCCTGGTGGATCGGCATGGACATATCTTGGAGGGGACGCGCTCCAACTTCTTCGCCTTCCGCGATGGGGTCCTCTATACCGCACGCGACGGTGAAGTCCTCTTGGGCATCACCCGTGAACAGGTTATTCGGGCAGCGGCGAAGCTCTCCATCCCGGTGGTTTACGAGGCGGTGCAGGTGGAAGACCTCTTCGCCGGACTCTACGACGAGCTCTTCATCTCCGCGACCAGCATGGCGGCCATGCCGCTCTCCCGTGTCGACGGCATGTCCTTCCTCGGCTCCTACCGCCGCACCTTGGCCATCAAGGATCTGGTGCGCTCCTGGGAAATGGGAGAAGGCCAATGATCCTCAGGTGAGGTGGACACCGGTGGTGTTTTCCTCTATCTTTGAATGGAGCCGGTATCAGGCTCCCTTATGCAGAATTTAAGCTATTGACTATAAAGGCATTAAACCAATGGAATTTACAAAGTTACCCCTAAGTGAGCAGGTGCTCAAAGGTGTTGAAGCAGCAGGCTTCAGTGTGTGTACCGAGGTACAAGCGAAGGTGCTTCCCGTCAGTCTGACGGGGCGCGATGTGATGGTCCAGTCGAAGACCGGCAGTGGGAAGACCGCAATCTATGTGTTGACGATCCTGGAGGCGATGGCCAAGGCGCGGGCGGCGGGAAAATCCGACCCGAAGGCGCTGATCATCGCCCCGACGCGCGAGCTCGCCGTCCAGATCGAGGAGGACACGGCCAAGCTTTCAGTCGCCGTCAAGGACCTGGTGGTCGGCTCCTTCTTCGGTGGTGTCGGCTACGGCAAGCAGGATGAGTTGATCGAGCAGGGGTGCGACATCTTCGTCGCCACTCCCGGCCGGATCCTCGACTATCAGAAGATGCATAAGATCGACTTCCGTCAGTTCGATATCTTCGTCGTCGATGAGGCGGACCGCCTCTTCGACATGGGTTTCTACCCCGATATCCAGCGGATGTTCAGTCTGCTCAGGCCGTGCACCGAACGACAGACGATGCTCTTCTCGGCGACGCTCTCCACCAAGGTGCGCAACCTGGCCTGGTCGTTCATGAATGAGCCGGCGGAAATCGAGGTGGAGCCGGAGGAGATCACCGTCAAGTTGATCACCCAGGAGCTCTACCACATCTCCAAGGCGGAGAAGTTCCGTCTCTTCCTCTACCTCCTCAAGGAGCAGAACCCGGCAAACTGCCTGATCTTCACCAACACGAAGGCCCGGTGCATCGAGGTGGCCAAGCGCCTCTCCCTCAATGGATACCCCGCAAAGTACCTGATGGGGGATATGGTGCAGTCCAAGCGTTTGGAGACCATCGACCGGATGAAGGAGGGCAAGCTCAACTTCCTCGTAGCCACCGACGTCGCCGCCCGCGGTCTGCAGATCGACGACTTGGAGATGGTGGTCAACTACGATCTCCCCGACGACTATGAGAGCTACGTACACCGAATCGGCCGTACCGCTCGGGCGGGCAAGAGCGGCAAGTCCATCTCCCTCGCCGATGAAGAGTACGTCTTCAACCTCGAGGCGATCGAAGAGTTCATCCAGATGAAGATCCCGGTGGTCTGGCCTGATATGGACGAAGTGGCCAAGGTCGAGGACAAGAGCGCCCACAAGAGCTTCCGGGATCTGGTCAGCCGCGACGAGTACTCCTTCGCCTCCGACCGGAGCGGTGGGGGAAGCCGGGGTGGGCGAAGCGGAGGGCGCAGGCCTTCGTCACCCCCGTCCGGTCGTCCGCGCAGCGGCACCGGCAGACAGGGCGGGTCCCGTCCCCAATCCAAGGGTGCACCACGGAAGGGGGGAGGGCAAGGCCAGGGTGGACGACCGCGGCCACAACAGCCGAGGCGCTCACCACAATCTTCCAAGAGCTACGCCCAGATCCAGGCCCTCTCGCTCGATGAGCGGCTCGCCTACTACAAGGAGCAGTACCAGAAGGAGAGCGGTGCTCCCGCTGTCCAGGCCACTGCTGAACGACGGGAAGGGCAACAGCGCCCACCCAAGCAGGCAGCCAAGCCTTCTTCCAAGCCCACTGCGGAACGACGGGAT
>LVBF01000048.1 GCA_001604325.1 Spirochaetales bacterium Spiro_04 | reverse complement strand
CCCCGGTGGCGTACATCAGCTGGTGGGTCTTCATCTTCGGCAGGCTGAAGATCAGGTCGACCTCGCCGGCGATCTTGGCGATCGGCAGTCCCTTGAGGCGGGTATAGGGGATTTTGGTCGGCGTGGGGTCGCCGATGAAGTCCACCCATTCGACCCCCTCGTCGAGGACGACCTCGTAGATGCCGCAGTGTCGGGGGATGAAGGAGGTGGTGTGGATGCCGGGCGAGTCGCCGACGTAGATGGCGCTCGCCCCCTCCTCCTTGAGGAGCCGGATGACGGCCCTCACCACCGTCGAGTGCGTCGTGATGGCCTTCTCCTCCTTCGCGTCGGAGAGGATGTTGGGCTTGATCAGCACCCGCTTGCCCGCCACCGGCGGCATGAGCGCTGCATGGCAGACGGTCTTCACCGCTGCATCGACTAAACTCTGGTCGTAGGATTCACATCGGGTAATGGCAACGTTGCTCATGACATTCTCCGTATCAGGCAGAGGTAGAGCGGTCCCTTGCCGTCGCTGGCATCCGGGAGGATGATGCTCCCCCACCGCCGCTTCTCGAATCCGGCAAGATCTGCCGTCTCTTCTCGAAAGCGCCCCGCTCGGCGCATATGCAACTTCTCTATGACATCCTCGTTCTCCCCGCTGTTGATGGAGCAGGTGACATAGAGGATGGTACCGCCGACTTTCACCGCCTCAAGGGCGGCGGCCAGCATGGCAAACTGGGTGATGGCGAGGCGCTTGGGCCTCGAGGGAGACCACGCGCGGAGGGCCTTCTCGTCGGTGAGGACGTGGCGCTCACTGGAACAGGGGGCGTCGAGGAGGATCTTGTCGTACGCATCCCGCTCATAGAGCGACCACTTGGTCGCGTCGTGGCTGGTGACCGTGATGGGCAGGCGCAGTCGTTCATCGAGATGGTCGGTGATGACGCGCCTGAGGCGCGCCCGCCGGTCGGCTGAGCGGTCGTTTGCCGTCAGCGACCCTTCTCCGTCGAGGGCGAGGGCGAGGACCAATGTCTTGCCCCCGGGGGCCGCGCACATGTCGAGCACCGCGTCTCCCCGCTCCACCGCCAGGGTTCGGGCGCCCACCAGCGAGGCCTCGTCGAGCCAGTATGGGCCGGTGAGCCCGTCGTTCAGGGCGATGGGGGAGCGCTCGGCCAGCAGCGAGGCGCGAAGGGCCGGCCAGCGCTCCTGGTAGAGAGCCTGGTAGTAGCTGTCGAAATCGCTGTGGGACGGGCGTTTTGCCATGGGGTGACTGTACCAGTTTTCTCATCTCTTGTGAACCGGCGAAAAAAGTAGTATATTCGGCGAATGGCATATCTTACCGCTTTACTAGAAGGGATCATCAGCTTCATCAGCCCATGTATCCTGCCGATTCTTCCCCTCTATCTCTCCTACCTCGCCGGAGGCGTGGCCGAGGAGGGGAGGGGCCGTGGGAAGCTCATCAAGAACAGCATTGCGTTCGTCGCCGGGTTCACCATCCTCTTTGTGGCCATGGGGGCCGCCTCGACCTCGATCGGGCGCTTCCTCTCCAGCCACCTGGCCCTGCTCAACCGCATCGGCGGGGCCGTGGTGATCCTCTTCGCCCTGAACAACCTCGGCTTCGCCCTCATCCCCGCCCTCGCGTCGAACCACCGCATCCAGATGAAGGGGCTCTCGAACATGAACGTGCCCAAGAGCCTGCTCTTCGGCATTGTCTTCGCCATCGGGTGGACGCCGTGCGTCGGCCCGCTTCTGGGCTCCGCCCTGATGATGGCGGCCAACGCCGACCAGCTTGCCCAAGGGATGACGACCCTCCTCTTCTACGCGATGGGGTTGGGCATCCCCTTCCTGCTGTCGGCCCTGCTCATCGAGCAGCTCGACGGCGTCTTCAAAGCCATCAAGCAGCATGGAAAGATCATCAGCATCGCGAGTGGGATCCTCCTCATGGCCTTCGGCATCGCCTTGGTCCTGGGATTCAACCCCGCCGCACTCTTTTTGTAGGAGGTCCTCGTGGACAAGAAGCAACGCAATCTCATCGTGACCATCGTCTCATTCATCGTCATCATCGTCGTGGCCATGATCGCCTATAACCGCCTCAAGGGCAGCGCTGAGCCGGTCTCCTTCACCCCCACCATGGCCGAGTACACCGTGGAGACAAAAAAGGTGGCCGAAGCGGAGCAGAAGGCGATGGCGCCCGCTCCGGTCGTCGAAGTGGTCGAGAGCGATGCGATCGTTGACCGTGTGATCGCCGATGAGGTGGTCGAGGAGGTCGAAGCGGATGAAGATGATCTGCTCGGCCCCGTGATGCCGGACATCCCGCTCTTCTTGCTGGATGACACGGAGACGAGCTTTGACGAGGTGCGTGCCGGCAGGCCCGCCATCGTCAACTACTTTGCTTCTTGGTGCCCGCCGTGCAAGGCGGAGCTGCCGTACTTCGAAGAAGCGTGGCGGCAGTATGGCGATGAGATCGCCTTCATCTTCCTCGATGCCCTCGATGGGCAGCGGGAGACGAAGGCGACCATAGGCAAGTTCATCAAGGAGTTCCCCTTCGAAGCCCCGGTCTACTGGGATGAGGGGATCTTCGCCTTCATCTTCAACACCACCAGCCTCCCCACCACCGTCTTCTTCGACAAGGATGGGCGCATCGTGACCGGCTACTTGGGCATGGTCAGCGAGCAGGCGCTGGAGGGCGCCATCGCCCTCCTGCTCAAATGAGGTTGAACCAGTAGCCGAAGAAGAAGAGGGCGCTGCCACCGATGCAGAAGAGGTGCCAGATGGCGTGGTAGTGCGGGATCTTCTTGTTCGCGTAGAAGATCACGCCGGCGGTATACGTCACCCCGGCCGCGATCACCCACTTGATCAGGGAGGAGGGCATGTAGGGGAAGAGCGAGCGGGCGAAGAAGACGACGATCCATCCCATGAGGATGTAGAGGCCGACGTGGATCGCCCCGTAGCGCCCCCAGAAGATCAGGGTGAAGATGATTCCCAGCAAGGCCAGGACCCAGACGAGGGCCACCACCAGGTGCGCCGTCTCTGTGCCGACGAAGAGCATCAGGGGGGTGTAGGTGCCGGCGATGAGGAAGTAGATGTTGCTGTGGTCGAGGATCCGGCAGACCCGCTTGGCGTTGGAGTGGGGCAGGGCGTGGTAGAGGGCGCTCGCGCTGTAGAGCAGGATCATCGTCAGCGCCCAGATGACCAGGCCGACGCGCAGCGCGGTCGACGGGATCTGGGGGAACTTGATGACGATGGCGACCAAGGCGGCGAACGACAAGACCGAGCCGACGACATGGGTCAGGCTGTTCAGCTTCTCGTCACGCGCATCGTCGTGGTTGTGCAGGGTGATGTGGCTCTCAAGCCAACGGGTGAATGAAGGTGCCATGGCGAATCTCCTGGTCCAACGGTAGCGATATGGACACCTTCTGACAATGGTATGTTGCTACTTTGGTTTTCCTAGTAGGTCCACACCACCGATATCGATCGATGGTAGATATCTACTGCTCAAGAAATATTTCTTTATCAATTCAATAGATGGGCCGAATGTTGGGGTTCCCCTCATGCTATCTCCTCGACGAGGGTGAAGACAGCGAGCGTGCCCCTATCCGTATAAAAGCGATCGTAGAACCGCCTGCTCAGAGGATGTGGTCGAGGAAGTGGCGGGTACGCTCGCTCTTGGGGTTGGTGAAGAGATCGGCGGGAGAGCCGATCTCGATGATCGACCCCTCGTCCATGAAGACCACCTTGTCCGCCGCTGCACGGGCGAAGCCCATCTCGTGGGTGACCAGGAGCATCGTCATGCCGCTCTTCGCCAGGTTGAGCATCACGTCGAGCACCTCCTTGATCATCTCCGGGTCCAGGGCGCTGGTCGGCTCATCGAAGAGCATCACCTTCGGCTCCATGGCCAAGGCCCGCGCGATGGCGACGCGCTGCTGCTGGCCGCCGGAGAGCTGGGGAGGGTGTACGTTCGCCTTCTCCTCAAGACCCACCATACGGAGCAGCTCCATGCCCCGCTTCTGCGCTTCCTTCTTGGGAATCTTCTTCACCTTGATGGGGGCCAGCGTGATGTTCTCCAACGCGGTGAGGTGCGGGAAGAGGTTGAAGGATTGGAAGACCATCCCCACCTCCTCGCGGATCTTCCTGATATCGGCCTTGGCTCCGGTGACCTCATCGTCGTCGATGAAGATCCGCCCCTCGGTGACGGGCTCGAGCTTGTTGACGGTGCGCAGCAGCGTCGACTTGCCGCTGCCCGACGGGCCGATGATGACCACCACCTCCCCGTCCTCGACGGTGAGGTTTGCGCCCGAGACCGCGTGGACGGTCCGGTGACTGGCGGTGACGAAGTCCTTTGAGAGATTCTCGATGACGATCCTAGCCATTGTTATGCAACCTCTCTTCCAGCATGCCGACCAAGCGGCTGAGCATCAGGGTGATGATCAGATAGATCAGGGCGACGACGAGCATCGTCTCCAGGGAGAGGAAGGTGCGCGAGATGTACTCGCGTCCCTTGCGCAGGATGTCGGAGAGGGCGATCGTCGAGACGAGGGAGGAGTCCTTGAGCATCGAGATGAACTCGTTGCCGATGGCCGGCAGGATCACCTTGACCGTCTGGGGGAGGATGACGTGGCGGAACGCCTGGCCACGGGACATGCCGAGCGCGATGGCCGCCTCCATCTGCCCTTGGGGGATGGCCTGGATGCCGGCGCGGACGATCTCGCCCATGTAGGCGCCGAAGCAGATGGCCAGGGCGGTGACGGCGGCGATCATCCCTTCGATCTTGAAGAACCGGCCCATGGCGTAGTAGATGAAGATCAACTGGACGAGGAGCGGGATGCCGCGGATCAGCTCGACGTAGACGCCGCTGACCACATTGACCCAGCGCTTCTTGCTCACCGCCCCCAGACCGGTGACGGTGCCGATGAGCACCGCCCCGATGATGGCGAGGATCGTCGCCTGGAAGGTCACCGGCGCTCCCTTGATGGTCACCAGGAAGATGTCGCGGTACGGCTTGGGCTTGAAGAGCACCAAGGAGGTGAGCAGGGCGATGGCGCTGAAGAAGGTGATGCGCCACGAGTTGAAGAGGTGGCTGTCCTTCTTGGGGATCAGCACCCCATCGGTCATGTGGATCGTCACATGCTTTATCTTGGGGGTTTGGGGATCCACGGAGACGACCTTGCGTCGCATCGCCTCCAGGCGCAGCTCCTCCAACTCGGTGTTTTTATATTCATGTTCGTTTATTGACACACGATACTACTACATAATTATGCAAGTTAAGTCAAGACTTATTGCATAAATATTCAAGAGTTTCCAAAAAATAAGAGGAGCCGAAGCTCCTCTTGGTCAGTGGGATGGTTATTACAGAAGGTTCCACTTCGCCTTCAAGGCATCGAAGGATCCATCGGCCTTGGCGAGGAACTTGAACAGTATCTTGAAGGATTAGACAATTTCGAGATTATTTATCTTGAAGGATTACACAATTCCCAGATTATGTATCTTGAAGGATTGGATAACGTGTCTGCCACCCAGAGGTTTGATGTATGCCGTTATCTCAGTGCCATTTGAAAAGTAACGGCTCATCAACTGTGTCAAAAAAGGGAGCCGGAGCTCCCTTTGCATCAAACGACCGTTCGTCTAGAGCAAGTTCCACTTCGCCTTCAAGGCATCGAAGGATCCATCGGCCTTGGCGATGGCCAGCCCCTTGTTGATCAGGTCAAGCAGCTCGGTGTTGTTCTTCTGCACCGCGATGGCGATGTCCTCCTCGGTGAAGGGGGCGCCGACGACGGTGAGCTTGCCCTTGTAACCGGGGTTCTCGAGCACGAAGTCGCTGGCGATGAGCGAGTCACAGACCGCCGCCTCGATGTTGCCGTTGATCAGATCTTCGATAGCCAGGCCGATGTCATCGTAGGCACGGCGGACGACGGGGTAGTCATCGAGGGCGAAGTCGCCGGTGGTGCCGATCTGTACACCGACGCGCGTGCCGCCCAGGTCGGTGATGGCGTGGTACTTGGCACTGTCGGCGGTGCGGACGATGACGACCTGACCGGCCTCGAGGATCGTGGCGGAGAAGGCCATCGTCTCTTTCCGCTCTTCGGTGACGGTGACGCCGCTGGCGACCCCATCATAGGCGCCGTTGGCAAGACCGGCGAAGATCGTGTCCCACGGGATGTTCTTCACGCTCATCTTCACCCCGGCCTTCTCGCCGATGAGGGGGATCAACTCGACCTCGAAGCCGGTGAGGTTCCCACCCTCGTCGATGAACTCAAGCGGGGGCCAGGTGGCGTCGGAAGCGAAGATGTATCCATCCTTGCTCTCCTTCTTGCCACCGGCGAAGAGGGAGAGGGAAGCGATCAAGAGAACTCCTAAAATCAGACTGATGTGCTTTTTCATGCGACACTCCTCAATATGCAATTGTTACGGAGCATCATGCATAGTTATGCATTAAATGTCAAGTAAATCGGGAAAAATAAGTATAAATATACAGGATAACTTACAAGCCGACGATTTTGTCAGTCACGGCGAGGCCAACGAGCAGCCCCAGGATCACCCCGCCGAGGACTTGGCTGAAGGAGTGGCCGAGCATCGTCTTCAGGTTCTCCGGGGTGAACTGCCCCTCGCGGTGGAGATCACTGAGGATCCGGCTCCACTCGTTGATGACCTCGGCCTGCTTGCCGGCCGCCCGCCTGATGCCCATCGCATCGTGGATGACGATTGAGGCGAAGGTCACGGCGATGGCGAAGGAGACGGTCCCGATCCCTTGTGTGAAGCCGATGCTCGTCACCAGTGCGATGACCCCGGCGGTGTGGCTCGAGGGCATGCCGCCGGTGGAGAGCAGGAGGCCCCACACCATGCGACGTTCGAAGATGGCGTTGATGAACGGTTTGAAGAGCTGGGCGAGAAAGAAGGCCGCGGCCGCACTGATGAAGGGAGCATTGGCCAACACGTCGTTGTTCATGGCCCTACAGTAGCGTCTTTTCCCTCCTTGCGCAAGAATCTCTTCTCCTTTACAGTTCAATGCACCATTGTAGGGGGGGCTATGCCGAAATCCGATACCGTCCAATTCTGGGTCCTCAACCTCGCATCCTTCTTCTCCCAGCTCGTCATCGCCATGATCAACCTGGCCTTGATCTACCACCTCAGGCACTGCTTCGCCCTCCGCGCCGACCAGATCGGCGTGGCCGCCTCCATCACCCCGGCCTCCTACCTGGTCTTCTGCCTCATCGGGGGGCGCTATACCCCGCACTTCCGCCCCCGCCACCTGGTGGAGACCTCGCTCTTGGGAATGGCCGCCTCCGTCACCCTCTTGGCCCACACCCGGGTCTTGGCGGTCGCCTACCTCGCTTTGGTCCTCTACGGCGCGTTCATGAGCCTGCTCTGGCCACAGATCGAAGCGTGGTTCAGCCGCGGCAAGGAGGGGGAGGCGCTGAACCGGGTGGCCAACGCCTTCAACGTCTCCTGGTCGCTGGGCATCGGCGTCTCCTCCTATGCCGCCGGTCTTTTGGTCGAAGTATCGACGACGATTGCCTTCACGGTGGGCATCGCCGTCTTCATCGCGGTCTTCCTGATGATCGCCGTCGTCAGCTCCCTGGTCCCCTCCATCCGGGCGGTGGACAGCGAGCGCCGTGTCAACCGCCGCGAGAGACCGGTCGACCAATCGACAGTGCTGCGCTTCTACGCCTGGGGCGGCATCATCACCCTCTACACCGGCATGTCGATCATCCTCACCATCTTCCCCCTCTACGCCCAGGATGTGCTGCTCCTCAGTGAGAGCAGCACCGGCCTCCTCTTGCTCTTTCGGGGGGTGAGCACCTGTCTCAGCTTCTTCCTCTTGGGCAAGCTTCACTTCTGGCAATTCAAGAAGGGCTGGATCTTTGCCATCCAAGCCGCCTTCGGTCTCCTCTGCCTGGTGGCGATGCGCTTTCACTCGGCCGGTCTCTTCTCCCTCTTCTTCATCCTCTTCGGCATCCTCTTCGCCTTCGCCTACACGCAGTCCATGTTCCACGGCGTCAGCGGTGCGGTGCACCGCAGCCGGAGGATGATCATCCACGAGGTGTTGCTCACCGTCGGCACGATCCTTGGGGCGGTCGGGGGTGGGGCGATCTATGAATGGCTCTCGTTCTCTTCACTGTTGGCACTCTGCGGCATCGTCGCGCTTGCGGTGGTGGCCCTTGAGATGATCGGCTCCGTGGTGTTGGAACGCCGGAGGGCATGATGGGTTTTACACAGCGGCCTCGATTGGGCTAGAATGAACGAAGCGAGGAGTCAACCATGGCACAGACATTGACGGAGAAAATCCTGCGCTCCCACTTGAAGAGCGGGACGCTGGAGAGCGGCAAGCCGATCGGCATCACCATCGACCAGACCCTTACCCAGGACGCCACCGGTACGATGACCTACCTGCAGTTCGAGGCGATGGGACTTGAGCGGGTGCAGAATGAGTTGGCCGTCAGCTACGTGGACCACAATACCATCCAGGTCGGCTTCGAGAACGCCGACGACCACCGCTACCTGCAGAGCGTCGCCGCGGCCAAGGGGGTGATCTTCTCCAAGCCGGGCAACGGAATCTGCCACCAGGTGCACCTGGAGCGCTTCGGCGAGCCGGGCAAGACCCTCCTCGGCAGCGACAGCCACACCCCCACCGGGGGAGGCCTCGCCATGATCGCCATCGGGGCGGGGGGCCTCGATGTGGCCGTCGCCATGGCCGGCGGTCCCTTCCACCTCATCAGTCCGAGAGTCATCGAGATCCGCCTCAGCGGGGCGCTGCGCCCCTGGGTCACCGCCAAGGATGTGATCCTCACGGTCCTGGAGCACTTCGGCACCAAGGGCAACGTCAACTGCATCTTCGAGTACACCGGGGAGGGGGTGGCGACGCTCCAGGTCCCCGAGCGGGCCACCATCTGCAACATGGGGGCCGAGTGTGGGGTGACCACCTCCCTCTTCCCCAGTGACGAGAATACGAGAAGTTACCTCAAGGCCCAGGGGCGTGCGGAGGTCTACCGGCCGCTTTCGGCCGACGAGGGGGCCGTCTACGACGGGCTCTTTGAGATCGATCTCTCCACGCTTGAGCCGAAGATGGCCTGCCCCCACTCTCCGGGCAACATCGAGGTGGTGCGGAACCTGGCGGGCAAACGCGTCGACCAGGTCCTCATCGGCTCGTGCACCAACTCCAGCTATGTGGACCTGAAGAAGGTGGCGGACATCCTCTCCGGTCATACGGTGGCGTCCCATGTCAGCCTTGGCATTGCACCGGGGAGCCGGGAGGTGCTGCTCATGCTCAGCCGGGATGGCTCGTTGGCCACGCTCGTGCAAAGCGGGGCGAGGATCCTCGAGAGCGCCTGCGGCTTCTGCATCGGCAACCACCAGAGCCCCGGTACCGACGGGGTGAGCCTGAGGACGAGCAACCGCAACTTCGAGGGGCGCAGCGGCACCAAGAGCGCCCACGTCTACCTCGTCAGCCCGGAGACCGCCGCCTTGGCGGCCATCACGGGTGTCTTCACCGATCCGCTCTCGTCCCATGGCATCCCGTACCCCGAGGTCGCGCAGCCCGCCTCCTTCACGGTCGACGACTCGATGCTGGTCTTCCCTCCCGCCGACGGCAGTGGGGTGGAGATCTTCCGTGGCCCGAACATCGGCGCTCCGCCGGCCAATACGCCGCTGAAGGAGAATCTGGACGGCTATGTGACCATCAAGGTGGGGGACAAGATCACCACCGACCACATCATGCCCGCCGGCGCCCGGCTCAAGTACCGCTCCAACATCCCCGTCTACAGCAAGTACGTCTTCGAGCCGATCGACGAGTACTTCTCCCAACGCTGCATCGAGAACCAGGACCGCGGGCGGGACAACTTCATCATCGCCGGTGCCAGCTACGGGCAGGGCTCGAGCCGTGAGCATGCCGCCATCTGCCCGATGTACCTCGGGGTGAAGGCGGTCATCGCCCTCTCCATCGAGCGCATCCACCAGAACAACCTCTGCAACTTCGGCATCATCCCGCTCACCTTCAGGAGCGAGGAGGATTATGCCAAATTCGACCAGAACGACGAGGTGGTCATCGAGCTCATCAGGGAGCAGATCACGACAGGTGAGGTCGTCATGAAGAACCGGACCAAGGCGGTGGAGGTCATCCTCGACTGCGATGTCACCGACGAGCAACGGGCCATGCTGATCAGCGGCGGCCTGCTCAACATCCTCAAGGAGCACTCCTGATGCAGACCATCACCATCCCGTACATCGAAGGAGACGGCATCGGAGCGGAGATCACCGCCGCGATGAAATATGTGGTCACCGAAGCGGTGAAGACAGCATATCCGGGAGCGTACCGCATCGATTTCCTCGAGCTGTTGGCGGGGGAGAAGGCGAGAGCAAAAGTCGGTGTCTCGCTGCCGGAGGAGACAGTGCGCCAAATTGAGGCGCACAAGGTGGCCATCAAGGGGCCGCTTGCCACCGCGGTGGGTGTGGGGCAGCGTTCGCTCAATGTCGAGCTGCGTCAAAAGCTCGATCTCTACACCTGCCTGCGCCCGGTGGAGTACTATCCGGGCGTTCCGTCCCCGCTCAAGCGCCCTGAGCTCATCGACATGGTGGTCTTCCGCGAGAACACCGAGGACATCTATGCCGGCATCGAATGGGATGCCGGCAGCAGCGAGGCCAGGCGCGTGATCACCTTTCTCCAGAGCGATATGCATGTCTGTAAGATCCGCTTCCCCGAGAGCAGCAGCATCGGCATCAAGCCGGTCTCCCGGGAGGGGAGTGAGCGCCTCATCCGCGCGGCGATCCGCTATGCGCTGGAGCACCACCGCAGGAGTGTGACCTTGGTGCACAAGGGCAACATCATGAAGTTCACCGAGGGGGGCTTCCTCCGCTGGGGGTATGAGCTGGCCAAGCGCGAGTTCTCCGCTGTGGAGAACTCGCGGGGCGAGGTCGTCATCGAGCGCGATGGAGCGGCGCCCTTGGTCATCAACGACTGCATCTGCGATGCGTTTTTGCAGAACATCCTCATCAAGAGCGAGGATTACGATGTCATCGCCACGATGAACCTCAACGGCGACTACATCAGTGATGCGCTGGCCGCCGGGGTAGGGGGCATCGGCATCGCTCCGGGGGCGAACATCAACTGGGAGAGTGGACACGCCATCTTCGAGGCGACGCACGGCACCGCCCCGGATATCGCCGGCAAGGATATGGCCAACCCGCTGTCGCTGATCCTCAGCGCCGCGATGATGCTCTCCTTCCTAGGCTTGGAGCGCGCCGACCTCCTGATCCGAGGCGCGGTGCGGCGCACGATCGAAGAGCGGAGCGTGACCTCCGACTTCTATCAAGCCATGCAGAAAGCAGGAGAGGAGGCGACCCTGCTGGGGACTGCCTCCTATGGCAAGCGGTTGGTGGAACTCTTCTAGCGGTCTTCGAGCGGGCTGACCTTGCGCACGTGGGGCCCGCTGTAGACCTGGCGTGGGCGCCCGATCTTCTGATACGGGTCGTGCCTCCACTCAAGCCAGTGGGCGATCCAGCCGGGCAGGCGCCCCATCGCGAAGAGGACGGTGAACATCGACTCGGGGATTCCCATGGCGTGGAAGATGATGCCGGTATAGAAGTCCACATTCGGATAGAGGTTGCGCTCGATGAAGTACGGGTCGCTGAGGGCGACCTCCTCCAACTCCATCGCGATCTTCAGGAGTGGGTCGGTATGGGTCTCGCTGTCGAGGATCTGCCGGCAGAGGCGCTTGGCGATCTTTGCCCGCGGGTCGTACGTCTTGTAGACCCGGTGGCCGAACCCGTGGAGGCGGAAGGGGTCGTCCTTGTCCTTGGCCTTGGCGATGACCTCTTCGATGGTCAGCCCCTGGGCATGGATCTCTAAGAGCATCTGCATCACCTCTTGGTTCGCCCCGCCGTGCTTGCTGCCCCACAGCGCACAGCAACCGGCCGCCACCGAGGCGTAGAGGTTCGCGTCGCTTGAGGCGACGAGGCGCACCGCGCTGGTGGAGCAGTTCTGCTCGTGGTCGGCGTGGAGGATCAAGAGGGTGTTGAGCGCCTTGACGTGCAATGGATCGGGCACGTAGGCGTTGACCGAGGTGTGGAACATCATGTTGAGGAAGTTCTCGCAGTATGAGAACTTGTAGGAGGGGTCGACGAAGTCCAGCCCGTTCATCTGCCGATAGCTGAAGGCGGCGATGGTACGCATCTTGGACAAGAGGCGGCTGACGGTGAGGTCGACGTTCTCCTCGGGATCGACATCGGCGATCTCGGGGTAGAAGGCGGAGAGGCTCGCCACCATCGCGCTGAGGATCGACATCGGGTGCGCATCCTGCGGGAAATCACGGAAGAAGTTACGCATATCGACGTGGAGGAGCGAGTGGCGGTTGAGCATCTCGGCGTAGAGGTGCCGCTCTTCCAGGTTGGGCAGCTCTCCCTTGACGAGCAGGTGGGCGACCTCGACGAAGTCGCACTGTTCGACCAGGTCCTCGATGTCGTAGCCGCGGTAGCGGAGAATCCCCTGTTCCCCGTTCACGTAGCAGATCGAGCTCATGCAGCTGCCGGTGTTGACGAAGCCCGGGTCGTAGGTGATGTAGCCGGTTTCCTTGCGCAGCGAGGTGATGTCGATCGACCGGTCTCCCATGTTGTCGGTGAGGACGGTGAGGTTGATTTCTTTCTCGGGGAGGATCAACGTTGCCTTGTTCTTCTCTATATCCATGGTGGGTACCTCCTCAAGGGGAATTGTTGCACTCTATCCCATAATCCATGTTTTGCAAATAGACGGACTTTCCTTTTGCCTCTCGTGTCGCTATACTATGTCCATGCACGATGATTTGTACACCGAGAGTCTCACACTCCCCCCAGAGGAGGCCGTCGTTGACATCGCCGACTTTTTCAAGGTCTTCGGCGATCCCACCCGGCTCAAGATCCTCTTCCTCCTGGAGGGGGGGGAGCGCGGCGTCTCCTCCATCAGCGAGGAGCTCGGTATGCAGCAGTCCACCATCAGCCAGCAGTTGAAGCTGCTGAGGGCGAGCCGGCTGGTCCGCTTCCGCAAGGATGGACGCAACGTGCTCTACCGCCTTGACGATGAGCACATCCACGCCATCCTCGCGCTCGGGAAGGAGCACTACGCGGAGCTTGGCTAGAGCCGCTTCGCACTGGCGATCAGGCGGATCGCATTGATGTTGATGAACCCCTTGCAGTCCACCGGCTGGTAGCCGCCGGCCTGGTCCATCGAGCCCAACGCCTCGTCATAGAGCGAGTGGGGGCTCTCCACACCCGCGAAGATCACATTGCCCTTGTAGAGCGCCACACGGCTGGTGCCGGTGACATGCTTCTGGCTTTGGGTGAAGGCCGCGCGCAGCATCTCGAACTCCGGGCTGCCCCAGTAGCCGTTGTAGATGAGGGTGGCGTAGGTGGGCATGAGGCTGTCGCGCAGGTGCATCACCTCCTTGTCCATCGTCAGGCCCTCGAGGCTGTGGTGCGCCTTCCAGAGGATCTCACACCCCGGTGTCTCATAGACCCCGCGGCTCTTGATGCCCACATAGCGGTTCTCCACCATGTCCACCCGCCCGATGGCGTTGTCGTGCCCGATCTTGTTCAAATAGAGGATCATCTCAAGCGGATCGGTGACCGTCGTCCCGTCACTCTCGTTGGTGACCTTCATCGGGATGCCGTCGAGAAACTCGATGGTGAGCAGCGTCTCCTCATCCTTGGCCTGCTTGGGGCTGAGGGTGATGGAGTAGACGTCGTCATCGGCGCGCAGGGACGGGTCCTCGAGGATCCCCGCCTCATGGCTGATGTGGATGAGGTTCTCATCCTCGCTGTACGGCTTCTTCGTCGACGCCTTGATGGGGATGCCGTGCTTTTGGGCGTAGGCGATCATGTCGCTTCTCCCCTCGAATTGGGAGAGCCACTCCGGATCTTTCCACGGGCTGATGATCTTGGCCTCGGGCATGTGCATGTAGTAGCCGAACTCGAAGCGTACCTGGTCGTTTCCCTTGCCGGTCGCCCCGTGGGCGACGTAGACGGTGCCCTCCTTGCGGGCGATCTCAACCTGGCGCTTGGCGATGATGGGGCGGGCGAGCGAGGTGCCGAGCATGTACGTCCCCTCATAGATGGTGTTGGCTTGCAAGGCGGGCCAGATATATTCGGTGACCAACTCGTCCCGCAAATCCTCGATGTACACCTTC